>NZ_QSHS01000009.1:353-70349 GCF_003467795.1 Collinsella sp. AM36-4AA | reverse complement strand
GCGCGGCAAGGAGATATATTGCCAGACCGCGAAGCCCTGTGGGACGTCAATTCCACTCTTCACAAGTCCTACACAACATATTGCTTTCTATAGGTAATAGAAAGACTGGTGTGGATCTTCCGCACGTATCAGATGATGACCCTTTGGTTCAGGAATATATAGAGATCGGTCACCTGTAAGTGTTTATCTACCCGCGCTTTTAGCAATGTAGACCAGCGCTTTCGATAAAAAGGAGGGAGCGCCGCGCACAACGCGACACTCCCCTAGCGATTCAAGAGAACCTATTAGGCCTCGAGAGCCTTCTTGGCGATGGTAGCCAGCTCGTTGAAGGACTCGATGTCCTCGTAAGCCATCTGAGCCAGGACCTTGCGGTCGAGCTCGATGCCGGCAACCTTCAGGCCGTGCATGAACTGAGAGTAAGAGATGTCGTTCAGACGAGCAGCAGCGTTGATACGAGTGATCCAGAGAGAACGGATCTCGCGCTTCTTGTTGCGGCGATCACGATACTGATACTGCAGGGAGTGCTGGACCTGCTCTTTAGCATGCTTGTAAGTACGCGAAGCGGCACCGTAGTAACCCTTCGCACGGTGCATAACGGTACGGCGCTTCTTCTTGGCGGCAACAGCGCGCTTAATACGTGCCATGTTCTATCAACTCCTAGACGGTAAAACGAAAAACGGGAACGCGAACTTAGGCGAGACGCGACTTGATGACCTTGCGGTCGGCAGCGGCGATCTCGGTCTCCTGACGGAAGCCACGCTTACGCTTGGTGGACTTCTTGCTCAGGATGTGGCTCTTGAAAGCCTTGGCGCGCATAAGCTTGCCGGTACCAGTCTTGCGGAAACGCTTCTTGGTGCCGCTGTGGGACTTCATCTTAGGCATGAAATACTCCTTAATCGGTTACAGAACACTAGTTACTTGCTATCGCTTGCCGCTTTATCCTCATCGAAGGCGCCCTTAATCGGGGCGAGCAGCATAAGCATGTTACGGCCTTCCATCTTAGGCTTGGACTCGACCGTAGCGTAAGGCTTGAGATCCTCGGCGAGGCGCTCGAGAACGTTAAGGCCCTGCTCCGGGTGAGCCATCTCACGGCCGCGGAACATGATGGTGATCTTAACGCGTGCGCCCTTCTTGAGGAAACGCAGAACGTGGCCCTTCTTGGTCTCGTAGTCGCCAACGTCGATCTTGGGTCGGAACTTCATTTCCTTGACCTCGACCTTGGACTGGTTCTTACGAGCAGCCTTGGCCTTCATGGCCTGCTGGTACTTGAACTTACCGTAGTCCATGACCTTGCAGACCGGCGGCTCCGCGTTGGGAGCGATCTCGACCAGGTCGAGACCCTGATCGTCGGCGACGCGCTGGGCATCGCGGATGGCGAACAGGCCGAGCTGAGAGCCATCGACGCCAATCAAACGGCACGAAGATGCAGTGATCTCGTCGTTGATGCGGGTGTCATCAGACTTAGCTATTTTCCCTACCTCCATTCATAAAAAAATAACCCGGCGCTTCTCAGCAACCAGGTCGTACACATAGACTTCCTCGATTTGAGGAAGGGAATCTAAGTTGTATGACCAGTCAGCTGCTCATTGGCGCCAAAAGGTGGGAGCCCTCGGGTTCCTCTTTAGGGCATTGCGGGAACAACGCCTTGCGAATAATAACACGTACCGCGCGTTATCACATTACGTACACGAAAAAGGGGGCCTCGACCCCCTTGAACACTCGCTTGCATGTATGGTGCCCGAGGCGAGACTCGAAGGGCCTTCGCTTCGCGAAGCCCCGGGCTTCGGGCGCGTGGCGCCCTCGCCACGCTCCGCTACAAACAGGCCACAGGCCTGTTTGCTTAACGCTTCGCGCGCTCACGCGAGTTCGGCACGAAAAAGGGGGCCGCAACCCCCTTGAACGCTCACTTGCATGTATGGTGCCCGAGGCGAGACTCGAACTCGCACGTTGTTGCCAACGGTGGATTTTGAGTCCACTGCGTCTGCCAATTCCGCCACTCGGGCACGCAATGCGTGAGTTAGTTTATCACAGCTTTCTACCGATTAGTCCGAAAATGGAACTTCGAGCATTTCGATGAGTTCGACCGTGCGGAGCATCTCGCGCCGACGGCATCCGCGACCGTCGACCGAAGCCTCACCCATCTGGTTATCGTAAGGGTCCTCGCGCATGCCGTCGAAAGCAGGCACAAATTCAGCCTGGAATCGATTATTGGCCACCATGCGCCACGGGTCGAGATTGCCAAAGTAGTGACGACGACGCCACTCCTCCCCCATCCTGCGTGCCGAGGAACCAAACGATACGTCGGCGTTAAGCCAACCGGTCTGTGGAGTATAGAACTCAGCCCAATCGTGCGGCCCCACCGAATCGGGCGCAACATACAGGCCGCTCTGCCAACGGGCAGGAACGCCCGCAATGCGGCACATGGTGATAAACGTGAGCGCCATAACGCCGCAATCGCCGCGGAGCGAGTGCACACAGTCATCGGCAATAGATCCCAAAAGCAGGTACGGTGGCTGATAGCGATAGTCGACATGCTGTGTCAGGTAATCATAGATAGCACGAGCGAGATCGAGCGGATCATCGAGCCCGCCAATAACACGCTCCGTCAACTGTCGCAGGTACGGCGTAAACACAATGTGCGGACGGTCCTCGGAAGTGTCCTCGGGCAGCGGCGTGTCCATGCACGTATGCGACGGGAGCGCACCACCATAGATATCACAATAGGCGGCATCGATGTGATAGCGATAGGTCACCGAGAATGAATGTTCAGTCGAAGATGTCCAAGAGGCAGTACGAGCCGAAACGTTTTCAGAGGCAACGGTACCCTCCGACGTCATATCGAGAACCTCGATATGAGACTGTTGACGACAGGCGGCGGCAACGGGTAGCCACGCGCGAACAGCCTCTCCCTCCTGAGCCCCGGGGACAGACACAGATGCCTTAAGCGTGATGACGCGAGTCAACCCGTTTTGCGACTCCATCTCCCTGAGCATCTGGTTACGCAGCGCCATGCCGTCCGCAGAATCGGGACGCAGGCCCGGAACCTCCTTGGGGTACACGCGAAGCGAATCGAGGAAGTTGTCGAGAACAAACAGCTCGCCATCGATAAAGCGCCAGTCAATACGCTTACGATTAATCAGGTCATCAAACTGCTCTTCGGTAAACTCTGGCCACTCCTCGCGAATCATCGCAATGGCCCGATCACGCGACACCGAAAAATGAAGCGGCGTCTCGAGCATGCGATACCGCTCCGCACGAACACAAGCAGCCAGCGAAGGCTCGGGGTTCTGCTCCAAAAGGCGATCGCAGGCAGCAACAGCCTGCGTCAAATACCCGGCATCCTTAAGACGAAGAATCTCGGGTGGCAGTCCAATATCGAGATGGCGAAAATCATCACTGCAAACATCAACAGAGCAGCCAACAGGACCCTCGTCAATAACCTTCCCATCCGAAGGCAGCACATTAATAACAGCCATACCAAAACTCCAAGTCACTAGAACGCTTGAAGCCCATTGTAGCGAGATAAAAAGAAAGCCCCAACAAGGGAGCCATCAACACCGCTGAACGGTAGTCAAATAAAAAATTCAGCCTCGTAACCCTGCGGCGTTAAACGAAGGAAGCCCCGTCCCCCGGAACTGCTTCCTTGGCGCGACTTCTGGCAAAGCCAGTAGCCATCTTAATTCAGCCCAGTAACCCTGTAGCGAGTTAACGAAGGAGGCCCCGTTTCCCCGGAGCTGATTCCGTCGCGCGACTTCTGGCGAAGCTAGGTGAGCGCGAGGGAAACAGCGTAGGGGAAACGGGGCCTCCGGCGGGAAGTTAAACCGCTACTTACGCCTTGTTGACGGAGCCAAACTCCTCCATGAGCTCCTTGGTGCGGGCAACGATGTTGTCGCGACCAGGCTTGAGGAGCTTGCGGGGATCAAAGCCCTTGCCCTGCTGATCCTTGCCAGCCTCGATGTACTCGCGGACGCCCTTGGCGAAGACGAGCTGCAGGTCGGTGTTGACGTTGATCTTGGAGATGCCCAGGGAAATGGCCTTCTTGATCTGATCCTCGGGGATGCCGGTGCCACCGTGCAGGACGAGGGGCAGGTCGCCGGTCTGGGCCTTGATCTCGCCCAGGCGCTCGAAGGAAAGGCCAGCCCAGTCGGCGGGATACACGCCGTGGATGTTGCCGATGCCGCAGGCGAGGAAGTCGACGCCCAAGTCAGCGATCTGCTTGCACTCAGCAGGATCAGCGAGCTCGCCGCTGGAGGTCACGCCGTCCTCGGTGCCGCCGATGCCGCCGACCTCGGCCTCGATGGACATGCCCTTGGAGTGGGCAAGCTCAACGAGCTCCTTGGTGCGGTCGAGGTTAAGCTGGAAGGTCTCCTCGTGAGAGCCGTCATACATGATGGACGTGAAGCCGGCCTCGATGCACTTGAAGCAGTCCTCGTAAGAACCGTGATCGAGGTGAAGGGCGACGGGAACGGTAACGCCCGTGGCCTCGACGGCAGCCTTGACCATGTCGGCGCAGACCTTGAAACCGCCCATCCACTTAGCGGCACCAGCGGTGCACTGAAGGATCAGCGGAGACTTGGCCTCCTCGGCGGCCTGGAGAATAGCCAGGGTCCACTCGAGGTTGTTAGTGTTGAAGGCACCGAGACCGTACTTGCCGGCCTCGGCCTTCTTGAGCATGTCTGCTGCGTTGACGAGCATAAAAGAAACCTCCTGTAAGGTTGCTCCGATAACGCCTGAGATTTTACCACGGCGCACCCGAGCATAAACGTTCGTTTGTTCACGAATATCGTCCAAACAGACTTTTTTTGACCGTTTGCCCTACGGAATCGACCCGTTGGGGAAAAATAACTTGACGTTTGGACGCTCCTCGTGCTTCGGAAGCTGACTATAAAGCTACACCTGCATGAAAGGGTTCTGTATGAGCTCGCGTGCCATGGTGGTCGAATCGCCATGACCGGTTAGGCAAACGGTATCGGGCGGGAGAAGCCGAGCGAGCTTGGAGAGCGAGCGCAGAATCGCCGCCTCGTCTCCGCCAGAAAGGTCGGTGCGGCCGTGCCCACACGGAAACAGCGTGTCACCAACAAAGGCGATATTTCCCTGCTCGGTGGCGGCGAACAGAACGATGCCGCCTGGCGTATGCCCGGGCACTTCGATAACCTGCAGGCAAATGTCGCCCAGCTCAATGGTGTCGCCCTCGGCAAGCAGCCGCGTCGGCTCGCCCGGATCGGGCGTCTCGATGCCCCACATCGCTCGCTGTTCTTCGATATTCGCATGCGGCACAGCTGCGTCCTTGCCGCACAGCTCGTACAGGGCGTCAGCGCCAATGGCGGCACGAACTCCAGCGACACCGCCAACATGATCGGCGTGACCGTGCGTGCAAACGGCACCGAGCAACTGCACATCGGGGTATTTGGCTCGAATGTGCTCAACGAGGCCCTCGCCCTCCCAGGCGGGATCGATAACCAGGCATTCGCCGTTCGAGATCACGGCATAGCTGTTGGTCTGGATGGGCCCGTTTACAAGCGTCTCAATCGAAGCCGTACCCCGAGGGGCTAAATCCAAAGCCGCAGCGTCCATGCATACGCCCTCCTTCTATAAACGTCGAGGCATCAAACGATGCCTCAAACGTAGCCAATATCATTACTGTCGCGCGCTCGTTACGCCTATACGCGACGTTTGAGCTGGGCCCCACCCTCACCAGGCATCAGACGGCGCGCGTCGTAGACCGAATCGACACTGCTGATGGAAGCCAGCAGCGGATCCAGGCCGCTCGCATCCGAAATCTCGACCATAAAGCGCAGAGTCGCAATACCCTCGCGGTTGGTCGACGTGGCGGCGGAAAGGATGTTGCCGCCTGCATCGCCAATGGCGATAGTGACGTCCTTGAGCAGGCCCATACGATCCAGGCACTCGACCACAATCTCGACCTGGAAAAGCGTATCGGCAGCACCATCCCACTCTACGTCAATCATGCGCTCGGGATGCTCCATGAGGCCCTTTACGTTGGGACAGTTGGCACGATGCACCGAGACGCCTCGGCCGCGCGTGATGAAGCCGACGATATCGTCGCCCGTCACGGGGTTGCAGCAATGAGCCAGACGGACCAGCAGGCCGCTGTTGCTCTCGCCCTTGACGATAATGCCGTTACTTGCGCTCTTGCCACGCTTTTGCGGCTTGCGGTTGGAGCCGCGGGCGGGCTGCTTGACGACCTCGGCGATAGCCTCGGCCTTGGTGAGCTGCTCCTCGGGCTTGGGGTCCAAGATTTGCTCGACCTTATTGCCCACGGCACGTGGGGCGACTTTGCCCGCCCCAACGGCTGCGAACAGGTCCTCGAGCTGCTTGTAGTTAAACTGCTCCGCCACAGCATTGAGCGCACGCGTGGAACGCGGCGTAGAGATGCCATAGCCGCGCTTGCGCAGGTCCTTGGCCAGTATATCGCGGCCGGCTGCAGCGTCATCGTCTTTGGTCGCGGCAGCGAAGTAACGACGAATCTTTGACTTGGCAGAAGGCGTCTTGACGATCTTGAGCCAATCGCGCGACGGCTTGGAACTCTTGTTGGTCAGAATCTCGACACGGTCGCCCGTCTTGATTTCGTGCGTGAGCGGCGCCACCGCACCGTTGATCTTGGCACCGACGCAGTGGTTACCGACCTCGGTATGGACGGCGTAGGCAAAGTCGAGCGGCGTAGAGCCGGCACGAAGCGCCATGACCTCGCCCTTGGGCGTAAAGACAAAAATCTCCTGATCGAACAGGTCAACCTTCAGCGAATGCAGATATTCCTTGGCGTCGGTGATCTCGTCAGACGCCGCCCAGTCGAGTGAGTGCTTGAGCCAGTTAATCTGATCATCCAGACGCTGGGCGTCGTTGGTCTTGGAGGCAGACGATCCGCCCGACTTCTTGTACAGCCAGTGGGCGGCGATGCCGTACTCGGCCTGCTCGTGCATCTCGTAGGTTCGAATCTGAATCTCGAGCGGACGGGCCGTGGGGCCGATAACCGTCGTATGGAGCGACTGATAGTTATTGACCTTGGGCATGGCGATATAGTCTTTAAAGCGACCGGGCATGGGGTGCCACAGCGTATGCACCGCACCGAGCGTGGAGTAGCAATCGCGCACCGAATGCGTGATGACGCGCAGTGCCACCAGGTCGTAGATCTCGGAGAACTCCTTGCCCTTGCGCTTCATCTTTTGATAGATAGACCAATAGTGCTTGGAACGGCCGTTGATCTGAAAGCCCTCCAGACCAATGCGGTTGAGCTCGTCGGTGAGCGTCTTGATGGTCTCGGCCAGATAGCGCTCGCGAACCTCGCGCGACTCCGCCACCATGCGCGCGATGCGCTGGTAGGCGTCGGGCTCAAGGTAGAAGAAGGACAGGTCCTCGAGCTCCCACTTGATAGAGCTCATGCCCAGGCGGTCGGCCAGAGGCGCGTACACGTCCATGGTCTCGCGCGCCTTAAACAGGCGGCGGTCCTCGCGCAGGGCGGCAAGCGTGCGCATGTTATGCAGGCGGTCGGCGAGCTTGACGATGATGACGCGAATATCCTTGGACATGGCGAGGAACATCTTGCGCAGCGTGAGGGCCTGTTTCTCGTCCATGCTGTCGACTTCGATGTTGGTGAGCTTGGTCACGCCATCGACGAGCTCGGCCACCGTATCGCCAAACAGGTCGGAAACATCGGCAAGCGAGGTCTCGGTATCCTCGACGGTATCGTGCAGCAGCGCGGCGCACACCACATCGCAGTCCATCTTGAGATCGGCCAAAATGATGGCAACCTCGACGGGATGGTTAATGTACATCTCACCCGAGCGGCGCTTTTGGTTGCAGTGCTTCTCGGCAGCAAAGCAATAGGCCTGCTCCACCTTAGAGAAGTCATCCTCATTCATATATTTGAGGCACAGGCGCTCCAGCTTGTCGTAGCTGTCCGCCATAATCTCGGGCGGCAGCTCATCGGCATGCTTATAGTGCTCCATCTCCGAGAACGGCTGGAGGGTGGAATCATGGGCGGTACGGGCTGCGGCATCCATCGAGGTCCCCTTCCCCTAGGCCCGCGGTACGATCGGGCGGTTAACTTTGGCTAGCATATCAGAAGCGCACGAATCGAGCGCCCAACTCCGGAAAGCCGAGAACTCCATGCGCGAGCGCAAGCCCTCCAAATAGCGAATTGACCTGCTCAATTGCACACGGCCGGGGTTTTCGGCCATCGCGATGCGACGAGTGTCGTCAAACCCCGAAACTCGACAGAAACCAAGCTCTTCGAAGATTCCCAGGCCGCTTTCCACCGAGCGCTCATCGACCGGCGTGCGAGCATCGATGGCAAGGCACATCTGCGCGATGTCGATATCGCTCGCGCTAAAGGAATCGTCCCCGGTCTTGCCGCGGTTGGAGCGCCACATGGTCTGCAGCGCACGATAGAGTGTGACGAGTTCGTCGCGCTCGGGTGCGTAGCAGTCGAGCAGGCGCTCGTTGATGCGGGCGTCGCGCGACGAATAGAGCAGGTGGATCACGGCGGGCTGTCCGTCACGACCGGCACGCCCGCTCATCTGGTTGAACTCAATGGCGCCAAACGGCATGTGGTACAGCACGACATGGCGGATATCGGGCAGATTGACACCCTCGCCAAAGGCGGAGGTCGAAACGATGCAGCTGAGGCTTCCGTCTCGGAATGCTTCCTCCACGCGGCGGCGATCGGAGCGCGCAAGCCCCGCGTTATAGAACGCGATATGGGTTGCGCAATCGGGCACACGCTTGCGCAACGTCTTGGCGAGCGCCACGGACTGGTCGCGCGAATTGACGTAAATGACGGTCTTCTCCCCCGTCGCCACGATCGACACCAAACGGTTCTCGCGGCTCGCAAGGTCGCGGTCGTCCTCGAGCTGCAGGTTCTCGCGCACCGTCTCGTCGACCACCGTGCGAGTAATCGGCAGCATGCGGGCAAGCTCGGCCACGACCGGAGCCGTCGCGGTGGCCGTCGCAGCCATAACAACCGGGTCGCCCAGGGCTTTGAGGATATCGGGCATGTCGAGATAGGCGCTGCGGTCGCCGCCCTTGGCAAGGCCGGCGTGGTGCGCCTCATCGATAACGACAAAGCCGATGCGGCCCGAACGCGCGAAGCGGTCACGGTGGATAGATAGGAACTCGGGCGTCGTGAGCACGATACCGGTGCGGCCCGAAGCTAGGCCGGCGAACACATCATCGCGTGCGGCCTCCACGGTCTCGCCGGTCAGCACGCCAACGCCAATGCCAAGCGCTGCCATCGTCGACGAGAGGTGATAGGCCTGGTCGGCAACAAGCGCACGCAGCGGATAGACAAAGATACTCGCACGTCCGCGAAGGACAGCCTCGCGCGCAGCATGCACATGGAAGATGAGAGACTTGCCGCGGCCCGTTCCCATAACGGCCAAGACGCTCTGGTGGTCGGCCAAGGCATCGAGCGCCTCAACCTGCGCGCGGTGCGGCTGGTTCGATCCGATCAAGCTATGGATAAGCGAGCGCGTGAGCTCGGTATAGGAAAGCTGGGCGAGCGTCTCGCGCTTACGCGACTCCAGGCGCAGGCCGGAATCCGCCGGCTGCACGCCACGACGAAGCTCGCATGCCGGATCGTCGACGCTGGGCAGCGTGGTATCGCGGACCAGAACATCCTTGATCATGAGCTTGGGCTTCACACGCCCCTGCCAATGCTCGGCAACGGCCTCGAACACCAAGTCGACAGCGCTATCGCAGTTGATGAGCTTATCGATTTGCGGCACGCGGAACATAATGGCCGGAACACTCGCGGCGCCATCGGTCGCCACAAAGCGCATGTGCTCGCCGGTTTTGCCCACCACGGCGCGGTCGCACATCGTCACGCCCTCGGCAGCCAGCAGCGGCACCTTGTTGCCCTGGCCAAACGGCTCAAGACGGGAGATCTGCTCGATGGTCTCGATATTCAGCTCGGAAAGGTCGACGGTGGCGGCGACCTCGTCGGTGTCTTCAAAGTCCTCGGCGGGAAGCTCCGATAGCACGGCGGAAAGGCGGCGGCGGAACTCATCGAGCTTGGATGCCTCGATGGTCACACCCACCGCACCGGCATGTCCGCCGCGACGAATCAGCAGGTCGGAACAGCGCTCGACGGCGTCAAACAGGTTAACTTTGCCCACCGAGCGACCAGAGCCGCGCGCGATACCGTCCTCGATCGAGAACAGCAGCGCCGGCACGTGATAGCGGTTGGTCAGGCGGCTCGCTACGATACCCTTGACGCCCTCGTGCCAGCCCTCGCCACCCACGACGATTGCGCGACCGCCGTCATAGGTCTCCTCGACCTTTGCCATGGCGTCGCGTGTGAGCTCCGCCTCGATCTCACGGCGCTGACGGTTGATTTCCTCGAGCTCGGCTGCCAGTGCACTTGCCTCGATAGGATCGCGGGCAAGCAGCAGGTCGAGCGCCAGCTTGGGATCAGCCATGCGGCCGGCAGCATTCAGACGAGGGATGAGCGAAAACGACAGGCCGTCGGCCGTAATGGTAGAAAGGTCGGCCTTGGCAAGTGCGGCAAGCGCGATATAGCCGGGACGGGCCGTCACGCGCATCTGTTGGATGCCCTCGGCGACCAGTGCGCGATTCTCGGGCGTGAGCGGCATCATGTCGGACACGGTGCCCAGCGCCGCGACCTCGATCAGCGAACGCCAATACGACGGCTTGCCCAAACGCTCGCCCAGGACCTGCACCAGCTTGAGCGCCACGCCGGCACCGGCAAGCTCGCGCGAGGGACCCTCGTCCTCGAGCTTGGGGTCGGTCAGGGGCACGCCCTGCGGCACCTGGTCGGACGGCTCGTGATGGTCCGTGACCACCAAATCGATCCCCAGGCTCTCCAGATAGGAGACCTCCTCCTTGGCGGCAATGCCGTTATCGACGGTCACGATCAGGTTGGGTTGGGCGAGCTCGTTGACGCGGTCGAGCGCCGCACGCGACAGGCCGTAGCCCTCGTCAAAGCGATGCGGAATAAACGGCGTGACGTTGGCGCCAAACGAACGTAGCGCCTCGGTCAACAGACAAGTCGACGTAATGCCGTCAACGTCAAAATCGCCAAAGACCGCGATGTGCTCGTGGTTGCGAATAGCGCGCTCGACGCGGTCGGCAACGACCGCCATGCCCGGAATAATGAGTGGGTCGGCCCAGTCGCGATCGAGCGAAGGCGTCAAAAACAGCTGGCCTTCCTCGATGGATGCAATGCCGTGCGCAACCATAATGCGCGCCACCAGCCCGGGTATGCCCAGGCCAGCCGAAAGCTCCTTTTCGAGCTCGGGGTTTTGCCGAGCGACCGCCCAGCGATGCGTCGTCTCAAGCGATGACATAGGCGCCCACCCCCGATAGGGGCAGGTCGCCGCGATACCTCTCACGGTTCATAGCGATGAGTCCTCTGTGTATACCCGCTTCGGCAGGCAGATCTGTTGAACGGATTTATTATACCGTGCAGCGCGGACGCACAACGTCCAGCACGCCGCGGTTTCGATAAACGAGGGCGGTAATACCCTCGAAATAATCGAGCGTTTCTGACGCACGGACGCATGCGAGCGTCTAGCATATCCATTCAAAACGGATTCACGAGCAAAGGGAGTCACAAGAGCATATGAAGCAATGGGTTGGACTGGGCAAGTTTCTTGCGGGGCACATGCAGGTCATCGTTCCGATTTGCGTGATGCTCGGCGTGCTCTTTCCCCGGCAGATCGGCGTGCTCAAGCCCATCGTTCCCGCCCTGTTTGCCTTTATGACGTTTCAGGGTGCGCTCAGCAACACCTTTCACCAGGTAACCGAGGTGTTCCGCCGTCCGCTGCACCTGGTCTTGGCGTTACTCGTCTCGGCGGTGCTTATCCCTATCGCAGCCTATGCCATGGGATCGTTATTCTTTGGCTCCAACCCCAACCTTGTCTGCGGCATTGTGCTCGAATACAGCGTGCCCGTGGCCGTCACCGCTTTTATGTGGATCAGCATGTTCGGCGGCAACGGCCCGCTCGCGCTCACCATCATCCTGACGTCCTCGGTCATCTCGCCCGTGACGATTCCGCTCACGCTGAAGCTCCTGCTGGGTGCCACCGTCGCAATCGATGTTCCGGGCATGATGCAGAACATGGCCTTTATGATCGCCATCCCTGCCGTGCTCGGCATCGTGATCAACGAGCTCACGCGCGGATGGGGACATGAGAAACTCTCCCCCGCGCTTTCGCCCGCCTGCAAGTTCATGATGATGGGGGTCATCGCGTCCAACTCCACCGCCATGAGCGAGTACGTGTTGCACATGAATGTTGAGCGCTTGGAAGTCGCCCTCTTTATTTTGGTCTTCGCCATCAGCGGCTTTGTCGTCGGTTTTCTGGTCGCCCGTGCGTTGCACCTGCCGTATAGCGAGACGACCACCATGTGCTTTACCTGCGGCATGCGTAACATCTCTTCGGGCGCCGTCATCGCCACGCAGTACTTTCCAGGCGAAGTCGTGTTTCCCGTCATGTGCGGAACGCTGTTTCAGCAGGTGCTCGCCTCGGTTATCGGACATCTCTTTGAGCGACTGACCGGCGAGGAGCGCGCCGCCCAGCGCAGGCGCGTCGAGGCCGGCCGCGACGCCATGGGACGCTAGACTGTCCGCATTACGCGGGTGTTAGTCTTGCTATTCGAGCGTTTCCAGATGCGCACGCAGGCGATCAGCATCGATATCGAGCGTGGTCTCGGCATTAACCTGGGCCAAACGATAGCCGACAAAGTAGGGCGAAACCACCCAACGCGGAAGCGCCTTGGCAATGGTCCGGCCGTCCATGTGGTAGAAGAACAAGTTGTACGACTCCGCGCGGCCGCCGTGGTGCTCGTGCAGGATATAGCGCAGGGCCACCTGAATCGCATCGGCAAACAGGTCCGCTTCGGCTTGGTCGCGGGCGTCGTCGCTGGCGGCGATTCCCTGTGGAGCCGAGACGTTGACCTCAAAGAATCCCATAATCGGTTCGGTTGAGATGTTGACCGAGATTCTCCCCTGCTGCCAGACAGCGATGCCTTCAAAGTTGGCTAAGGTCAGCGCCGCATAGCCGTCCTCCTGTTCCAAGCCCACAATCTGCATGTGTGGATGGACGAGGCTGCCGCCCGAAAGCGGGCCTTTGTTCTTGTACATGAGCACGCTGCGGTACTGTTGGGAATCGATCATCTGCTGCCAACAGCCCAGGGCAAACCGCATCACATGATGCAGCTCATCCGGTTCATAGGTCACCAGGTCGGCGTCGTGATTGGCCGACTCAATCAATACGGTCTGACGGGTAGCCCGCAAGGTCTTGAACTTATTCTCGAGCCAGATGCAGTCACCGTCGCGCCGGATGATATTGGCAAGTTCCTCGGTATCGCAAAAGGGGCACGCGGTGCCAGGGCGACGATTATCGTCGGGCTTGCCGCTCGCCTGCTGAACGTCAAATACCAGCGCCACGGGCTATACCTCCACCGGCACGATCTTGGTGCCATGGAGCTCGGAGACGCCTAGCGCCGCCGCGACCGCGTCGCGATTTGCCGTAGTGATGCCGCCTCCGGGAAGGATGGTCAAGCGGTCGCCCGCATACTCGATCAAGCGGGCCAGGTTTTCGAAGTTGTCCTCGATCGGCGCACTGGCAGTACCACCGTGCGTCAGAATGCGCGTAACGCCGCAGTCGACAAGTGTATCAATCGCATCGAGCTGAGCCTCGGGCGAGAGCTGGTCAAACGCCATGTGGAAGGTGATGTCAAGGGACTCGCGCTTGCACTCCTCCGTCGCGCAGCCCGTAGCCATAACGAGGGCGCCGAGGGTGAGCTCGTCGAGCGCCCAGCCGCTGGCACAGGGCTTGCAGCAGCCAAAGACCAGGCCGTCAACGCCGGCGCTCACAGCAAGGCCCAGGTCCATCTCCATCATGCGCAGCTCGTCCTGGTTGTAATGAAAGTCGCCACCACGCGGACGAATCATGCACATCACTCGCGCGTCATGCTCGTGAGCGTAGCTGACTGTAGCGCTAATAACGCCGGCGGAAGGCGTGGTGCCGCCAACGGCCAAGTTGTCGCACAGCTCAATGCGACCCGCACCGGCCTTGATGGCCACCGGTACCCGCTCAAAGTTCTCGGCGCAAAATTCATATAGCATAGATAGCCCCCGGGAGACATTTCGATTTCCACACGGCATTGTCGCACGTTAAATAGCAACCCGCACGATGGAACAAAACCTTGACAAGGAGTGTCCCAAAGTGCCGGCACATAAGGAACGTCCCCAGGTGCCACCTTGAGCGATGGGTACTCATTTAAGTACGTCCCCAATGAGTACCCGCAGGGGACAGACAGACCGGACTCCCTATACGACAACTGTTGACATCATATACTATGTGTCATATAGTAGGTGTTACACAGTATACTACGAAAGGAGGTGTGCGGATGGATGCACAGATGAAGCGCGGCTTCCTCGAGGCCTGCGTGCTCGCGGCCGTCTCGGGCGAGGAATCCTACGGCTATCAGATCGTGAAGGACGTGCCCGCGAGTATGGGGCTCACGGAATCCACGCTCTATCCGTTGCTCAAGCGCCTGGAGAAGGCGGGCTGCATCACCGCGCGCTCCGCCGAGCACAACGGGCGGCTGCGGAGGTACTACCGCATCACGGACGCCGGGCGCGAGCGTATCGCCGAGTTCCTCGACGAATGGCCATCCGTGCAGGAGATCTACCGTTACGTGGAGGGGGCGCACCATGACGCGCGATGAGTTCTTGAACCGGCTGGGCGAGCTTCTGGCCTGCCTGCCGGCAGATCAGGTAAAGGAAACGCAGGAGTTCTACGCGGAGGCCATCGCCGACCGTATGGAGGACGGCATGACGGAGGCCGAGGCTGTGGCCGCCATGGGCACGCCCGGTGAGGTCGCCGAGGCAACGCTCGACGAACTGCCCGCCGTGCCGCGCGCGATCGCGAGGACCAAGCGCAAGAGCACGGCACTTCTATGGGCGCTCGCCATCGTGGGCTCTCCGGTATGGATTCCGCTGCTGCTCGCGTTCGTCGCCGTTGCCGCTGCAGTCTACATCTGTATTTGGGTTCTTGCGCTCTGCGTGTGGATCGTGGCCGCGGCATTCGGGGGCGCGGGCCTGGTAGGGCTCCTGTTCGCCGTGGACGGCATCATTATCGGGCATGTTCCGTACGTTTTGGCCTCGATGGGAATGGGATTCGCTTCCATCGGTGTGGCGCTCCTCACGGGAGCCGGCGCCTGGACGGCGTCCAAGCAGATCGCGCGCCTCTCTGCCCTTTGGGCGAAGAAAGCCGTTTCGCCCTTCTGGAAAGATCGAGGCAATAAGAGCCGCATGGGCGCTGAAGCGGCGCCGCTCACGGCATAGGAAGGAGTGCAAACATGTCCAGCGTAAAAAGGATTTACCTTGCCGTAGCGGGTGGGCTTGTTGCCACGGGGCTCGTCCTGGCTGCTATCGGATTTGTGGCCTCCGGCTTTAACCTCGCTGTGTTCAACACGCAGATCGACCTGCGCGATGACACCATCATTCTGGGTGGTGTTGAAATAGACGACCCGACAGGGCTTCCACTCATCGAGCAGCTTGCCGAGGTCGGCGAGATCCATATTGGATCTGCAACGACTGGTTCGTCTTCTCCTCGCAAATGATCGAGCTCGTAGCAGCCGTCCCCCCCCTTCGGGCGCACCACGACGGGCGTGAGCACACCGCGCTCGGAGCCTTTTTGCGAGACCTTCCGTCGCGCTCTTCCTGCGTGGTGAACCGGTCATCGACCGACGAGAGGCTGATGGGAATCTCTCGACTTCGGGCCAATCCCGCTCACCGATCTGGTCTTCCTTCGTGATGCGCACATAAGCGAGCAGACACCGCGCAGAGCTTCAGCGCGGCCGCACTTCCACGTCTATGACGGAGGTGCCCGGCGGCGTCTTGGCGATCCCCTTGTTTGCAGGCGTTAGCGCGTGGGGATCGCCCACTCGGGGGCCGAGGCCGCCGAGGACGGCGGCGAACCTCGCGGTGCCATTCGACATCGCGAGGTTCCCGGACCATGACCACCTGGCCTCGTACCGCGGCATAGCCCCAAGGGTGAGGAGCTTCGGCACGTCGATCAGGGCGCCCGCACAGCGTCGGCCGGTCCGCCGTTCGGCAGAACGGCGGAAGTCCCTAGCCGCCCAGATATGCCTTGCGAACGTTATCGTCGTGCAGGAGCTCCTGTCCGGTACCGGTCATGGTAATCTTGCCGGTCTCGAGCACGTAGCCGCGTGTGGCGATGGAAAGAGCCATCTGTGCGTTTTGCTCGACCAGAAGCACCGTGGTCCCGGCCTTATGCAGATCCTCGACAATCTGGAAGATCTGCTCAATCAGAATTGGCGCCAGGCCCATGGAAGGCTCGTCGAGCATGAGCAGCTTGGGGTTACTCATAAGGGCGCGGCCCATAACGAGCATCTGCTGCTCGCCGCCCGAAAGGGTGCCGGCGACCTGGCGACGGCGCTCCTTCAGGCGCGGGAACTGCTCGTAGACGCGCTCAAGGCCCGGAGCCACCGTTGACTTGGGCTGCGTATAGGCGCCCATTTCCAGGTTCTCCTCGACCGTCATCTGCAAAAAGGCGCGACGACCCTCGGGAACCTGAGCCAGACCCTTACCAACCAGCTTGTCGGCGGGCGTATGGGTAATGTCCTCGCCCATAAACTTGATGGAACCGGTCTTGGAACGCAGCAGGCCCGAGACGGTTTTAAGCGTCGTGGACTTGCCGGCACCGTTCGCGCCGATCAAGGCCACGATCTCGCCCTCGTTGACGTTAAAGGAGATGTCCTTGATGGCGTGGATAGCGCCGTACCAGACGTTGATGTTGTAGACGGAAAGCATCGGCTCTGCCATTTAGTCCTCCCCCTTATCCTGCTTGCCCAGATATGCCTCGATAACGGCATCGTTGTTCTGGATCTCCTCGGCCGTACCCTTGGCGATGACCTTGCCAAAGTTAAGCACGCAGATACCCTCGCAGATATTCATGACGAGCGACATGTCGTGCTCGATAAGCATGATGGCGATACCGAAGGTGTCGCGGATCTTGACGATGTTCGCCATGAGCTCCGCGGTCTCGGACGGGTTCATGCCGGCGGCAGGCTCGTCGAGCAGCAGCAGCTTGGGGTTGGTGGCAAGCGCGCGGACAATCTCCAGACGACGCTGAGCGCCATAGGGAAGCGAGCCGGCCTGTTCATTTGCCAAGTGCTCCATATCAAAAATGGACAGCAGCTCCATGGCGCGCTCATGGGCGGCCTTCTCGTGCTTCCAATACGTCGGCAGGCGCAGCACGCCCTCAAAACCGGAGTAACGCTCCTGGTTGTGCAGGCCGACCTTTACGTTATCCTCCACCGTCATGGTGTTAAACAGGCGGATGTTTTGGAAGGTACGGGCGATGCCCATACGGTTGACCTGGTAGACGGACTTACCCGAGGTATCCTCACCGTCGAGCAGGATGGTTCCGTGCGTGGGCTGGTACACCTTGGTAAGCAGGTTGAAGACCGTGGTCTTGCCGGCACCGTTGGGGCCGATCAGACCGGCGATCTCGGTCTTGCCGATGGTCAGGCTAAAGTCATCGACCGCCTTGAGGCCGCCGAACTCAATGCCCAGGTGGATGCACTCAAGCGCCGGGCGATGACCCAGGTCGCGATCGGGAACAATGGCGCCAGAAGGATACGGGACCATCTTGCCCTTGTTGAACTCAAACTTACTGGGCATCGGCTGCCACCTCCTTCTTGGAAGCAAAACGATCCTCAATACGTGCAAAGAATGCCTTGAGCTGCGGATTGTTGGTAAAGACCATGACCAGAATCAACACGATGGCATAGATGAGCATGCGGTAGTCCGAGAACTGGCGAAGCAGCTCGGGCAGCACCGTGAGCAGTGCGGCCGCAATGACGGAGCCGCGCATATTGCCCAGACCACCCAGGACCACGAACACCAGGATGAGGATGGACGTGTTGAAGTCAAACTTGGTGGCGGAGAGCTGCGAGAAGTTACCGCCAAACAGGGCTCCGGCAGCACCGGCGAGGGCAGCTGAAACCACGAAAGCGATCATGCGGTACTGGGTGACAGAGATACCCACGGACTCGGCAGCGATCTTGTTGTCGCGCACTGCCATGATGGCACGACCGGTACGGCTGCGAACCAGGTTGAGCACAATCACGAGCGCCACCATAACCAGGATGGCACCGGCGAGGAAGGTCGAGTACGTCGACACGCCCGATGCGCCCTGGGCGCCCTTGATGATGGCGGTGCCGTCCTCGAGCAGGTGCAGATCGTCGATTGTGGAGTTACCCGTGATGTTAAAGATCACGTGCAGGCCGCGAGAGTCGACGCCCACGATAAGGCAGGTAACGATCTCTTTGATAATCTCGCCAAAGGCCAAGGTCACAATGGCCAGATAGTCACCGCTCAGGCGAAGGACCGGGATGCCGATCAAAAAGCCCAGGATGGCAGCGGCGATGGCGCCGACCACAATGCTGATGGCCAGGCGAATGGGGTCGGAGGGCACGACGCTCTCGAGGGCGACGGCGGTAACGATGCCCGTATAGGCGCCGACGCTCATAAAGCCTGCGTGGCCCAGCGACAAGTCGCCCGCGATGCCGACGACAAGGTTGAGCGAGATGGCCATGACGATGTAGGCCGTGATGGGGACCAGCTGACCGGCGATCATGCGCGGGATCATATGGTTGGACTGCATAAAGAACACGATGGCGAATGCCACGATGCACATGGCGTACGTGACAAAGTCGTGACGCGTCTGCTTGTCTTTAAGGAACTTCATAGCGCTCACCTACACCTTCTCGGGGACGTACTTGCCCAAGAGGCCGGCAGGCTTGACGAGCAGGACGATAATCAGAACACCAAAGACGATGGAGTTGGCAAGACTCGTGGAAATGTAGGCCTGGGCCATCGCCTCGATGATACCGATGAGAATGCCGCCGACAAAGGCACCGGGAATGGAGCCGATGCCGCCGAAGACGGCAGCGTCGAAAGCCTTGATGCCGGGCATGGCGCCCGTGGTGGGCTGCAGCACCGGCGAGTAGGAGCACAGAAGCACGCCGGCGATAGCGGCAAGTGCCGAGCCGATGGCAAACGTCATCGAGATGGTGCGGTTGACGTTGATGCCCATGAGCTGAGCGGCGGCCTTGTCCTCGGACACGGCACGCATGGCCTTGCCCATCTTGGTCTTACCCGTAAAGAATACCAGGCCGGCCATGATCACCAGGCAGGCGACGATGGTGACGAGCGATACGGCGCTCACGTTGTACTTGGCCAAGAACTCCGGCACTGGGAAGGTGACGAGCGAAGTAAAGTTCTTGGGCGTGGCGCCCCACAGGAGCTGCGCGGCATTCTGCAGGAAGTAGGACACGCCGATAGCCGTGATCAAAACGGCCAGCGGGCCCGCCTGACGCAGCGGCTTATAGGCCAGGCCCTCAATGAGAACACCGAGAACCGTGCAGACCGCGCAAGAGAGAATTACAGATGCCCAGCCCGGGAGGCCGAGATACGACGTGGCGCAGAACGAGACATAGGCACCAACCATGATGACGTCGCCGTGAGCGAAGTTCAGCATCTTGGCGATACCGTAGACCATGGTGTAGCCCAACGCGATGATGGCGTAGACGCTGCCCATGGACAGGCCGTTGACCAGGTATTGGATAAAGACCGTCATGTTCCACATCCCCCTTTCGAATAGGTTTCCAGTTGATGTATGAAACAGGGACGTTACGTTGCCCCTAGATACCAAGCAAGCAGGGAAGGCCAAAACCTCCCCTGCTTGGGACCAAAACCGCTCTATGTAAGGCGGCCAATTAGGCCTGTACGTACTTGCCGTCAGTGATGACGTACGCAGTCGGGTCCTTCTGGACCTGGCCCTTGTCGTTCCAGGAGAGCTTGCCGGTCAGGCCGTCAACGGTAATGTTGCACATGGCCTCGGGCAGTTTCTCGGCGACTTCGGTTGGATCAGCGTCGACGCCAAGGCCGGCCTCCTTGAGGGCCTCGGCCACAGCATGCACGCCGTCATAGGCGTCGGCGGCAAACTGGTCGGGAGTATCGCCGTACTTATCCTTGTAGGCATTGACGAAGTCGGCGTTCTTCTCGTCGTCGGCGGAAAACGGGGTCATGAGCAGCAGGCCCTCGGCAAGAGAGGTGTCGAAGCCCTCCACGCCCAGGATGCCGTCCATGCCGTCGCAGCCCATCATCTTGACGTCATAACCCATATCCTTGGCATTCTTGAGCAGGACGGAGGCCGGAGTGTAGTAGATCGGCGCGAAGATCATGGTGGCGCCAGCCTGCTTAGCCTTGGTCAGCTGGTTGGTAAAGCTCGTGGCGGAGTCGTCCTTAAAGGTCTCCTCGTCGACAATCTCGAGCTTGGACTTAGCAGCCTGGGCCTTAAAGGCATCCGCGACACCCGAAGAATAGGCGTCGCCGGAGTTATAGAACAGCACGAACTTCTCGTCCGCATACTTCTCTGCCAGGAATTTGGCGGCGTTGACGCCTTGGTTGGGATCGGTAAAGCAGACCTGGAAGACGCAATCCTTGCCGTCGGTGACGTCCTCGGAGGACGCGGACGGGGTAATCATAAACGTCTGGGGGTTGTTGCCGCACTCGGCGGCAACGGCAACCGACGCACCCGTGGTGGTCGGGCCGACGAGGGCCTGCATGCCCCAGTCGAGCAGGGTGTTGAAGGCGTTAACGGCCTTCTCGCCGTCGGCCTGGTCGCCCTCGGCCTTGCTGACAAGCGGTAGCTCCTTGGTCGAGAAATCCTTGCAGCCAAGCTCGACGCCCTGGGTAACGGACTTGCCGTACGACGCGGCGGCACCGGTCAGCGGGCCGATGGTGCCGATCTTAAACGAAGCGTCGCTCGAAGCGGAACCGCTGTCGCCGCCGTTGGAGGAGCAGCCAGCTAGAATGGACATTGCCCCCAGACCTGCTGCGCTCGCGATAACGCTCCTGCGATTCATAACAGGGTTCAATGACTTACCGGTGAGGCTCGACATGCGGCTCTCCTCTCAAATCTCGTCGGGTTTTGGCTGCCCGACAGGCCATCCTTCGCCGTGCTCGGCGTTCGCAAAATAGTAGACGCTTTAGTTAGGAAAAGTGGCGATTATTTCAACTTTTCTTTGGATTTGTTCATTTATCCATAGTTCTGCGTATTCCTACTACTTTATGCAGTAATGCCACTTTATTATGTAAAAGTAATGTTTCCATTCTGTTACAAGCGTTCCCGCTCTCAATAAACATGGTGCCCCCCCCTTTCGCTGGCCGCGACGCGTCCGTCTTGCGGTACAGGGCAAACCTTATGGCGCAAACGCTGACAGTTTGTTATGGGAGTTCGTTTGTAGCGAGCGTGTTTCCAATATTTCCGCAGCGTTTCGGGGGTAGCGTTTTGCACAGCTCCGGCTGCCTGGCAAGCACGCGCCCGCACTTCACGCTAGAATGCACTCAACCTATAAGCAGTTAATCCATCCACAAGATGCACGAAGGAGCTATCTATGAGCGAACCCCTGCGCACCGTGAACGTCGGTCTGATCGGCCTGGGAACCGTCGGCGGCGGCGTGGCCCGTCTGATCAAGAGCCACCACGATGAGTACCTGGCAGCCTACGGCATCGACCTTAAGCTGACCCGCGCCTGCGCGCTTGCTTGGGAGCAGGCCGAGGCGGCAGGCATTGAGCGCGAGGCCTTTACGAGCGACTGGCACGACGTCGTCACCGACCCCGCCATCGACATCGTCGTCGAGCTGATCGGCGGCGAGCACCCCGCAACCGAGATCTTCACCACCGCCTTTGAGCACGGCAAGCATGTCGTCTCTGCCAACAAGGCCCTGCTGGGCCGTCACGTCGAAACGCTTGCCGAGAAGGCGCGCGCGTGCGGCGTGCAGATTAAGTGCGAGGCCAGCTGCGGCGGCGGCATCCCCATCGTCAGCACGCTTGAGCACGACCTGGTGGGCAACAAGATCCTGACCATCGCCGGCATCCTCAACGGCACCACCAACTACATCCTGTCGCGCATGGACGCCGAGGGCGCCGATTACGCCGATGTGCTCGCCGACGCACAGGCCAAGGGCTATGCCGAGGCCAACCCGTCCGCAGACGTCGACGGCTTCGACGCCGCCAGCAAGACGGCAATCCTCGCCTCCATCGGCTTTGGCACCCGCGTGACCACCGACGATGTGTACCAGCAGGGTATCCGCACCATCGGCGCCGAGGACATCACCCAGGCCCGCGAGCTCGGCTACACCATTAAGCTGCTGGGCATCGCCCGCAACACCGACGTCGGCGTCGACGTCCGCGTGCATCCCACGCTGATCCCCGCCGACCACATGCTTGCCAAGGTCAACGGCGCCATGAACGCTGTCTACGTGGTAGGCGACGCCGTGGGCGAGACCATGTTCTACGGTGCCGGCGCAGGCTCCTTCCCCACCGCGAGCGCCGTCGTGGGCGATATCCTGTCGCTCTCCGAGCAGATCAGCCGCGGCGTGGCTCCGCTGCCCGAGATTGAGCCCTATGGCCACAACCTCGCCTTTAAGCCCATGGACGAGCTCCAGACCAAGTACTATGTGCGCCTGAAGGTCGCCGACCGCGTGGGCGCCCTGTCCGAGACGGTCGATATCTTTGCCAAGCACAACATCTCGATCTCGCTCATCAACCAGGTCGAGGACGGCAAGTCGGGCGTCAGCGATGCCTGCTCGGTCATCTTCCTGACGCACCGCGCGCTCGAGAAGGACGTCCAGGCTGCCGCCGCCGAGCTTGCCAGCGTCGACTGCGTGGCCGAGGTCGCCAACGTCCTGCGCATCGAGGACGTCGAGGCTTGGACCGAAGGCGTCATGGCCAACTAACCCAACGCTCGCCCAGCAATACGCACTTTGAGGGCTCCCGTCCGACGTGGGACGGGAGCCCTTTTGTCACCTGCCCTAAGCACAACGGCAGAGCATATTTGCGCGAGCCGCTCATCGGTAACACGGGCTACCGTTCACCGATATGCAAACGCGACCGATTCCGGCTACCGCTACGCTGTGCTGCGTATATCCGCCCGCATAGAGAGGAAGCACCATGTTGCTCGAGGGCAAGAAAGCGATCATCACCGGAGGCACGCGCGGTATCGGCTATGCCATCGCCTGCCGTTTTATCGAGGAAGGTGCTGCCGTCACCGTCTTTGGCTCGCGCCAGGAGACTGCCGACGCTGCCGTTGAGAAACTGACGACCGCTTATCCCGAGGCCAAGGTCTGGGGCCGCTCCTGCGACCTCACCTCGCTCGAGGCCGTAACCGAGGCCTTCGCCGCGGCTGCCGACGATATGGGCGGCTTGGACACCGTCGTCAACAATGCCGGCATCTCCCAGCGCTCTCCCCTTTTGGACTACACGGCCGAGGAGTTTGCAAAGGTCATGGACCTCAACGTCGTCGCTGTCTTTAATGGCCACCAGGCTGCCGCCAAGATCATGACCGAGGCCGGCCACGGCGGCACCATCACCACCACGAGCTCGATGGTCGCCAAGTACGGCCAGCCCTCCGGTGTCGGCTACCCCACGTCCAAGTTTGCCGTCAACGGCATGGTCCAGTCGCTCTCGCGCGAGCTCGCCCCCATGGGCATTCGCGTCAACGCCGTCGCCCCCGGTGTGACCAAGACCGATATGGTCGCCAACCTGCCCGAAGAGGTCATCAAGCCCATCATCGCCACCATTCCGCTGGGCCGCATGGGCGAGCCCGAGGATGTCGCCAACGCCTTTGTCTTCCTGGCGAGCGACATGTCCGCCTACGTCACGGGCGCCATCCTCCCCGTCGACGGAGCCGCCCGCTCCTAAAGGTCGCAAGCCACAGCTTTAAACCTCAACCGAGCTCAACGCAAGAAGGTGCGCTGCCTGCATCAACCGCAGGCAGCGCACCTTCTTCTATTCGAAAAGGAAACTGCGTCCCATAATTCCGGCTCAGAATGGGATGCGCTTTCCCTAACGAGCCTCTCGCGGAAACTGCATCCCACTCTGAGCGCCCATTCCGGGACACAGTTTCCCAACGCTCCCCGTTTCGGAAACCACATCCCGTTCCGAGCCTTCAAAGCGGGACGCGGCTTCCCCGAGAAAGTATCGACTACTTACCGTCGTCGTCTTCGGCTTCTTCGCGCGCATAGAGCTCCAGCATGCGGCGGCGGTATTCGCGCACAGCGAGCTTGGCGCGCTCCAGGCGGCGGCGCTCACGCGGAGTCAGCTCGGACGGGTCGACCTCGTCTCCATAGGTCTTATCGGCAAGCAGGTGCGCCGCGTCCACAATGCGCGCATCGATGTGGCCGCTCGCTGCCTCGGCGGAAAGACGCTCGGCAATCGTATCGAGCGTAGGCAGGCCCTCGAATACGCGACCATGGCCATGCGAGGTCAGCAGCTCGTGCTCGCGCGCGAGCAAGCTCGCTAGGTCGTGGTGGGCGCGCAAGATGTCGAGCGCATCGGATGGATGCTCGGCAACCTCTGCCACGGCGGCGACCGGTGCGGCATCCACCACGCGGTAGAAGAGCTGCGCGAGCAATGGCATCAAGAACACCGTGATGGCACCGGCGGCAACCATAACCGACGCGATGTCTTGCGACAGCGCGCCCGCGTTGACGGCAACGCTCGTCACGGCAACGATGATCGGCAGTGCCGTGGTGCAGTACAGGGCAACGGTAATGCGACCGTACGCCGACACATCGCGCGTCGCAGGACAAATGCTCATAGAGATAAGAATGGGCACCGCGCGAATGATCAACAACGCCACGATAAAGCCCACGAGTAGGCCAGGGCGCGATGCTACAGCCGTCAGGTCAATCTTGGCACCCGACACGGTAAAGAATACCGGGATCAAAAAGCCATAGGCAAGGCCATCGAGTTTAAGCTCGAGCGTATGGTTGCCCTCGGGGATGATATAGCGCAAGACAAAGCCGGCGGCAAAAGAACCCAACACGATGTCGAGATCAAAGACGGCCGAGAACGCCACGAGTGTGACCAGGATGAGCACCGTCAGGCGCACGAAGGTCTGTGACGTGGTATCGGCGCGTTCCTCGACAAACGCAAAGAAGCGGCTGCCGACGCGCTTGGAGCGGCTTGGGACCACGGCCAGCAACACGCAAACCACCGCAAACAAGCCAAGGATTACAAGCGTTTGAATGCCAGTGCGGGCAGACAGCAGCACCGACATAGCAAGCACGGGCCCAAGTTCGCCCCAGGTGCCATACGCGAGAATCGAGTCGCCCACGCGTGTGCCGGCGAGCGAACGCTCACGCATGATGGGCACGAGCGTGCCGAGCGCCGTCGAAGTGAGGGCAAGCGTCACGGCGATACCGTCGAAATGGCTGACCGAGAACCACGGGGTAAAGCGCACGGCGAGCCAGGCGATACCAAACGTGACGACCCACGTCGCCAAACCGTAGCGTCCCTCGACGCCCGTGATGCTCTTGGGGTCGATCTCAAAGCCGGCAAGCAGGAACAAAAAGGCCAGACCGAGCTCGGACACGAGCGAGACCTCGGCATCTACATGGATGACGCCGAGCATATGGGGTCCCAGCACCGCGCCGAGCACGAGCAAAAAGACCGTCTCGGGAACGGGTTTTCCAGGAATCGCCGAGGCGATAAAAGGACTCGCAAAGGCCACGAGTGCGATGATGGCGAGCGAAACGAATGCCATGTGATGCCTTTCTCTTGTTTGCGCTTCACTGTAGCACCCTCGCCGTCCTCAACGCGCCGCGAGCTGTCGTATCATAGTGAGGTTTACAAACATGTGGCTCAAGGCGACCGCAGGGCAGACCCCGCAAACCGACCGCTGCCGCATACCGTACCGTACGCCCAACCGATCAGGAAGGCAGGAACCAATGGTCTCTCGTATCTACGTGGAGAAGAAACCCGGGTTCGACGTCGAGGCTCAGCAGCTCAAGGGCGAGCTGACCGAAATTCTCGGCATCAAGGGCATCGAGGCCCTGAGGATCATCAACCGCTACGACGTCGAGGGCATCGACGAGGAGCTTTTCCGCTCCTGTGTGCCGACCGTCTTTAGCGAGCCCCAGGTCGATGTGACCTACGACGAGCTCCCCGCAAGCGATGGCGCCGTCTTTGCCGTCGAATTCCTGCCTGGCCAGTTTGACCAGCGCGCCGACTCCGCCAGCGAGTGCGTGCAGCTCATCAGCCAGGGCGAGCGCCCCGCCGTGCGCTCCGCCAAGGTCTATATGATCTCGGGCGCCCTGGACGAAGCCGCCATCGAGGCCATCAAGCACTACGTGGTGAACCCCGTCGAGGCGCGCATCGCCTCGCTCGACCTGCCCGAGACGCTGTACATGGAGACCCCCGAGCCCCAGCCCGTCGAAGTGCTCGACGGCTTCCGCGAGCTCGATGAGGCCGGCCTTGTCGCCTTTATCTCCGAGCGCGGTCTTGCCATGGACGAGGCGGACATCGCCTTCTGCCAGCAGTACTTCCGCGATGAGGACCGTGACCCCACCATCACCGAGATCCGCGTGATCGACACCTACTGGTCCGATCACTGCCGCCACACCACCTTCGGCACCGTCCTGGATGATGTGACGATCGATGACGCCGTGGTGCAGCAGGCCTTCGACCGCTACATGGAGATGCGCCACGAACTCGGTCGCGACGCCAAGCCCGTCTGCCTCATGGACATGGGCACCATCGGCGCCAAGTACCTTAAGAAGACCGGCGTCATGACCGATGTCGATGAGTCCGAGGAGATCAACGCCTGCACCGTCAAGGTGAAGGTCGATGTCGACGGCGAGGACCAGGACTGGCTGTTCCTGTTTAAGAACGAGACCCACAACCACCCGACCGAGATCGAGCCCTTCGGCGGTGCTGCCACTTGCGTGGGCGGCGCTATCCGCGACCCGCTCTCGGGCCGCAGCTATGTGTATCAGGCCATGCGCGTCACCGGTGCCGGCGACCCCACCGTCCCCGTGTCCGAGACGCTCGAGGGCAAGCTGCCGCAGCGCAAGCTCGTAACCACCGCTGCCGCCGGCTACTCCAGCTACGGCAACCAGATCGGCCTTGCCACCGGCCAGGTCAACGAGCTCTATCACCCCGGCTACGTGGCCAAGCGCATGGAGGTCGGCGCCGTCGTGGGCGCTACCCCGGCAAACCACGTGCGCCGCGAGTGCCCCGCCCCCACCGACAAGATCATCCTGCTGGGCGGCCGCACCGGCCGCGACGGCATCGGTGGCGCCACCGGCTCCTCCAAGACCCAGAACACCGAGTCCATCGAGACCTCGGGCGCCGAAGTCCAGAAGGGCAACGCCCCGGTCGAGCGCAAGCTGCAGCGTTTGTTCCGCCGCGGCGACGCCTGCCGCCTGATCAAGCGCTGCAACGACTTTGGCGCCGGCGGCGTCTCGGTTGCCGTGGGCGAGCTTGCCGACGGCCTGTATGTCGACCTGGACACCGTGACCAAGAAGTACGACGGCCTGGACGGCACTGAGCTCGCCATCTCCGAGTCCCAGGAGCGCATGGCCTGCGCCGTCGCCGACGATGACGTCGAGGAGTTCATGGGCTACGCCGCCGAGGAGAACCTCGAGGCGACCGTTATCGCCGAGGTTACCGCCGAGCCGCGCATGCGCATGGCCTGGAACGGTGTCGCCATCGTCGACCTGTCCCGTGAGTTCCTCAACTCCAACGGTGCACCCAAGCACCAGGTCGCCCACGTCTGTGCCCGCAGCGTGTGGCAGCCCAGCTGGGCCGGCACCACGCTTGCCGAGCGCATGACCTCGCTTGTCACCGACCTCAACGTCGCCTCCAACAAGGGCCTTTCCGAGCGCTTCGACTCCACCATCGGTGCCGCAACCGTGCTCATGCCTTTTGGCGGCAAGACGCAGCTCACCCCGAGCTCTGCCATGGTCGCCAAGTTCCCCGTGGATGGCGAGACCACCACGGCGAGCGCCATGGCATGGGGCTTCAACCCCTACCTGATGGAGGCCGACCAGTTTGCAGGCGCCTACCTGTCCGTGGTTGAGTCCATCGCCAAGCTCGTGGCCGCCGGCTTTGAGCACAAGCGCGCCTATCTCTCCTTCCAGGAGTACTTCGAGCGTCTGCGCACCGAGGCCGAGCGCTGGGGCAAGCCCACGGCAGCCGTCCTGGGCGCCCTCATGGCCCAAGTCGACCTGGGTGCCGGCGCCATCGGTGGCAAGGATTCCATGAGCGGCTCGTTTGAGGACGAGGCCGGCGAGCTCAACGTTCCGCCGACCCTCATCAGCTTCGCCATGGCCGTGGGCAAGGCCGCCCGTGCCGTCTCGCCCGAGTTCAAGGGTCTGACGCACCGCGTCGTCCGTATCGCCCCCGCCACCTATGGCGAAGACTACCGCCCCGACGCCCAGCAGCTGCTCGCCGCGTTTGACGCCGTCGAGGCGCTCACTGCTACCGGCGACGCCCTGGCCGTCTCCACGCCCGGCTACGGCTGCGGCGCCGAGAGCCTCTTTAAGATGTGCGTCGGCAACCAGATCGGTATCGAGCTTGCCGAGGATGTGGACGTGGAGAGCTTCTTCACCCCGCTCTACGGCAGCTTTATCGTCGAGCTCGCCGATGACGCCGAGCTGCCCGAGGTCGCCGACGGCGTTGTCGTCGAGCCCCTGGGCACCACCGTCGAGGGCTATGCCATCGATACCGGCTCCGAGGTCATCGAGCTCTCCGAGCTCCAGGAGGCCTGGGAGAGCGGCATCGAGGGCGTCTTTGCCTACCGCAGCGCCGGCGAGACCCCCGAGGTCGAGACCATCAACTTCCGCGCCAAGGATATCCACGTGTACGGCGGCGCCAAGATCGCCCGTCCGCGCGTGATCATCCCGGTGTTCCCCGGCAACAACTGCGAGTACGACAGCGCCCGCGCCTTCCGTGCCGCCGGTGCCGAGGCCGACACCTTCGTGATCAACAACCTCACGCCCGAGGCCGTCGCCGAGAGCACCCACGAGCTTGCCCGCCGCATCCGTGCAAGCCAGATCGTCATGATCCCCGGTGGCTTCTCGGGCGGTGACGAGCCCGACGGCTCCGCCAAGTTCATCACGGCGTTCTTCCGCGCTCCCGAGGTCACCGAGGCAGTCCGCGACCTGCTCAAGGCCCGCGACGGCCTGATGCTGGGCATCTGCAACGGCTTCCAGGCTCTGGTCAAGCTCGGCCTGGTGCCCTACGGTGACATCGTCGACGCCACGCCCGATACGCCCACGTTGACGTTCAACACCATCGGTCGCCACCAGAGCCGTCTGGTGCGCACCCGCATCTCGTCCAACTTGTCCCCGTGGCTGTCGCAGTGCAGCCTGGACGACCCCTACACCGTAGCCATCAGCCACGGCGAGGGCCGCTTTGTCGCCAATGACGAAGTGCTCGCCCAGCTGATCGCCAACGGCCAGGTCGCCACGCAGTACGTGGGCGAGAACGGCAAGCCCAGCATGGATCTCTCCGTCAACCCCAACGGCTCCGCACTCGCCATCGAGGGCATCACGAGCCCCGACGGCCGCGTCCTGGGCAAGATGGGCCATGCCGAGCGTCGCGGCGACAACCTGTACCGCAACGTGCCCGAGCATGTCCCCGGCGATAAGTTCATGCCGATCTTTGAGAGCGGCGTGGCCTACTTCGCTTAAACCTTTCCCATCGGGTACAATCCCCTCGGGTAACAACACCCGCCACCGACACATCCGGTGGCGGGTTCTTTTTTGCTTCGCGCATGTAGGAAGGACATCATGGAAAGCCGCAAGCCGTATCTCGCCACCCTGCCCGGACTCATCCTGGGCTGTCTTGTTTGCTGTGCACTCTGGGGATCGGCCTTTCCCTGCATCAAGATCGGCTACGCACTCTTTGGGATCCCGGCGCACGATAGCGCCTCGCAGCTGCTCTTTGCGGGCTTGCGCTTCACGCTTGCCGGCGCCCTGGTTATCGTTGGGATGAGTGCGGCCCAACGCCGCCCCCTCATTCCGCAGGCTCGCGACATCAAGCCCATCTTTGTCTTGTCGCTCTTCCAGACTATCGGGCAGTACTTCTTTTTCTATCTGGGCCTCTCGCGCGCCAGCGCCATGTCGAGCTCCATCATCGAGGCCAGCGCCAACTTCCTCGCAATCCTCTTTGCCGCCCTGGCATTTCACACCGAGAAGCTCAATACGGCCAAGGTGCTTGGCTGTGCGCTGGGCTTTGCCGGCGTCGCGCTCGTCAACCTCTCGGGCGCAGATGGCACCTTTGGCTTCAGGCTCGATGGCGAGGGCTTTATCCTAGCCTCCACTGTCGCGGGTGCTCTTTCGACCTGCCTGATCGGCATCTTCTCGCGCAAGCACGACGGCGTCTTGCTTGCCGGGTGGCAGTTCTTGGTCGGCGGCCTGGTCCTCACCGCCATCGGCTTTTTGATGGGTGGCGCGCTCTCCCCCACGGCGATTGTCCCCGCCATCGTGCTCATCATCTACATGGCGCTTATCTCCGCGGTCGCCTACTCGCTGTGGTCGCGCCTGCTTGCCGTCAACCCCGTCAGCCGCGTCTCGGTCTTTGGGTTTATGAACCCGGTCTTTGGCGTACTGCTGAGCGCACTGCTGCTTGGCGAGGGCGCCGGCACGAGCCCCGTTACCGTCATCGTTGCCCTGCTCTTGGTCTGCAGCGGCATCATCATCGTCAACAAACCCAAAAAAGCCTAGCGAACTGCCCTTATTTAGCAGAGAGATTCACATACTTCAATTTAATGGAGTACATCGGTGAGTTGAAGGCCACCACGCACGCAAGCGTGCGCCCCTTTTTCTAGCGTATCTGGACGCCGGCTTTCTTTTTCTCGGCCTTGACGCGGTAGAGCTCCGCATCGGCAGCGCGAAGCAAGTCTTGCCAGGTATCGACACCGTCACCGACCCGTGCGTAGCCGATGGACATCCGCAACAGATACGGCACGTCGGCACGTGCGAGCTCATCGTTGATTGCCGCACACAGGCTTATGATGTCCTGCTCCGCCGTCGCCTTTTGGAGCACCACGAACTCATCGCCGCCATAACGTGCGATAAAGCCGCCAGACGCCGAGCAGACTTCTTTGAGCGCAGCGGATATGACCTGAAGAGCGTGGTCGCCCTCCACATGCCCATAGCGATCGTTAATCTGCTTAAAGCCGTCGGCGTCCATCATAAGCAGATATACATCTTCGGCCTGATCCACATTTGAGAAGAGCGACAGCATATAGGTCTCAAAACGGTTGCGATTGTTAAGTCCAGTCAACGGGTCGGTCGAGATGAGCTGCTCCTGGTAGATGATGTAGAGCAGCAACATGCTAATCATTATGCCGACACAAAGGCCGGGCACCGAGTATACGACCTGAAAGGTACCGCCCACCAGGGCTGGAATGGCGAAAAATGCCAAGGTTCGATAGATGGCCTTCGTCTGCAGGCTCTCGACCCTGCGAGATTGCACAAACGCATGCAGGGACGTATGTATAACGTAACAGTAGCTGACGATGGGCTGGATCATATAGGCAAAGCCGCGACGATATACGCCCTGCGCATCGATATAGAACATAGTGTGCGTCCAGTAGCTGGTAAATGCCAGCACGACCACCAGAGCCGTAGGCAACGCTACAAGCACCACCCTATAGCGCGAGGTCAAAAGGCGAGAACCCTGCACCGTCTCGGAATAGATAAACCAAATGAGACACGCGATAGCAAAGAGCGAAAACGAAACCGCGTTGGAAATCCAGTTGGCAGCAATGCCCAACGTGCCGTCCACACCGTCCGAAAGCGTCCAGATCATATCGAATAATATGTACGCGGCAGAGGTGTAGCCAAGCATGCTAAACAATAGCTGCTGGGTGCTCGAGAACAAGGAGCGACGACTTCGCACGGCAAGCCCGATAAGAACAATCATGCATAGCACGAATATCTCAATCTTGAGTGCCTTAACCACTAGCGCCATCCCTTCAATACCCAAGTGGTCAGAATCGCCCAATTCGAATCAGGGCAATAAACACCCCTTTACTCCGCAGGGGTAAAGGGGATAATAGCAGAGCGCCCGAACATCACTGCAAAACAGTTTCTGTTCGGGCGCCCATACGGCGCGAATTGCACACGCCGGCATCATTGATGGGTATCGATTGCTACTCGCCATCGATGTCAGTCGCGACGGCCTCCTCTATGGCCTCTACACCGACAGGCGACAGATCCTCCTTGCCTTGGCAGAACTTCTTGTCGACCCAGCCAGTCAGAATCGGAGCCATAATCGCCGTGATGATAACGGCGGTGGCGATCTGCGCATACGCGGTGGGCGCAAGCTCGGCATAGCGCGGCGCGACCTCAGCAAGAGCAACCGGCGTGGTCATAGCCGTGCCGGCGATGGTGGAGCAAGCAACGGCGGCCTTGCCGTTGCCGCCGCACAAGCGCTCGAAGGCAAAGGTGATGGGGCCAACGATAAAGAGGGTGATGAGGCCCAGAAGGATGCCCGAGATGCCGCCGGTGATGAAGCTCGAAAGGCTCATGGACGCACCGAGCTGAAATCCGATGACGGCAATCGCGGGATTGGCACCGGGAACCAGCAGGTTCTTGATAAACGGGAACAGGTTGCCCAGAACCATGCCAATAACGAGTGGCAAGATGGAGCCGATAATGGTGCCAATGGGAATGTTGGCGAGGCCGGAAACACCGAGGATGATCATCGTGACGGCGGGGCCAGCCGTAAAGAACAGGATACCGACGGCGCCCTGCTCGGACTCATCGCCGAACTCGCCCATGATGCCCGTATAGAGCGCCATGTTGCAAAACGTGATGCCGCCGATGATAGACACGGAGCTCAGACCCAGGAAGTTGTCGTTAAAGAAATATGCCACGCCCAGGCCGAGAGCCGCTGCGACGACCAGCTTGGGGATCAGCACAACGATACCGGTCTTGATGGCACCCGGCGTGGACTTAAAGCTGATGCCGGCGCCCACAAACAGCAGGATCGCGGCGACGATGGTATTGGAGCCACCGCGGCAGGCAGCCGTAAAGAAGCCGCCGATCTCAAAAACCTGCGGGCAGAAGGTGTTGAGCAAAAGACCGACGATCATCGGATAGATCATGATGTCGCCCGGGATGCGCGGGACCTTGAATTTCTTTTGCTCGTTGGCGGTCGCTTCCTGTGCCATGAAACCCCCATTTCCGCTGACGGGGTACAAAAGCCCACGTCACACTTTGCTACAGTAAAGTTTGACCATGGTACCAGAAGAAATAGACCAGCTCGGTGAGAAATTCGATTCGTTGGACAGGGGCGCTAAACGTGCCCCGCTCTTATATGAGGCTCAAAACGATATAGAACACGATGCCCGAAACACAGCACCACAGCATCGATTTTGTCTTGACCGCCACGGCCACGACGCCGGCAGCCGCAATCCAGGGAACCAAGGCAGGCCAGGGTCCCGCGTCGAACGCGCCGGGGCTCACCAAGTCGTTGGCGACCAGCGCGGCAAAGGCAGCGGGCGGGATATAACCCAGGGCCTCGGTAATGCGGGGCGACAGCGTTCTCCCGCGCAAGGCAAACGCCGGCGCGATGCGAAAGAACGCGATAGCAGCCCACGACAACAGCCACAGAACCAAGAACTCGTTAACGGGCATCGCGGGCACCTCTTCCGTCTAATACAGCATCGCACGCCAGCGCAATGGCAATGCCGACCACGACGCTTGCCAGCACGGCAATATTCGTGAGGCCCAAGAACTTGCATACGGCGACGGACACCGCGCCCGAAACCGCCGCGACAACGTTGCCGCGCGACAGCCGCTGCGAAAAGAGTAGACAGATAAAGAGCGACGTGCAGACGAAACTCGCAATAGCGGTGGGAACATCGACAACGGCACCGACGATGGCACCCATCGTGCACGAAGCGCCCCATGTCGCGATGAGGATCACGTTGAGCACGAAGGATTCGCGCGGGCCCCAATCCTCCCCCTCAACCAGCTTGGCAAGCGAGATGCCGTATGCCTCCTCGGTGAGCGTCGCGGCAACAGCCAGCGTCTGACGCTTCGAGGCGCCCGCCAGATGGGGTGCGATCGATGCCGAGTAAAGAGCGAAGCGCGAGGAGATGGCGGCGACGCTCGCGATAATCGAAGGTGCCGGTACGCCCGCCAGCCAAAGATTGCAGATCATAAACTGGCCGCTGCCCGTCACAAACGTGCTGCTCAGAGCAAAGACCATCCAGGGCTCCATTCCCGTCTGCCCCATGATCATTCCGCACGGCGCGCCTATTGCAACATAGGTAAGCATCACTGGCCAGACGGTTCTAACGATTTTGAGCACCATACACTTCTCATCCTGATAAAGTCTCCGAGCCGCATGTAGCGACACGGCAGAATCATCATCCGACAGCAACCGAGTTCACCTACAATTGCCACCGGATCGAAAGACACAACTTTTTAGGAAGTCATTATGACAGCTATCGATCGAGACCGGGCGCGCGCGGCCTTCAAAAGCTACACCGATGCCTACGACGCCACCAACCCACGCATCGCGCTCAAAATCGAGCATACGTACCACGTGGCCGAGGCATGCGATGCCGTAGCGCGCGAGCAGGGCTGGTCGTCAGAAGATATTGACCTGGTATGGCTTTGCGGCCTGCTACACGATATGGGCCGCTTTGAGCAGCTGCGACGCTGGGACACCTTTAAGGACGCCGAGAGCATGGGCCATGCGGCGCTGGGCATCGAGGTCCTCTTTGGCGAGAATCCCGCCGATGCACCCGTCGTAACAAGCATCCGCGACTTTATCGATGACCCGGCAGAAGATGAGCTCATCCGAGCGAGCATTGCCTATCACAGCGATTTCCGTCTACCCGCGCAGCTCGACGTGCGCACGCGAAGCTTCTGCGATATCGTGCGCGATGGTGACAAGATCGACATTATGCGCACCATCGCCGACAGCACCGTCGAGACCATCCTCAAGGTGGATGAGGACACGTTTCTCGCCAGCCACTTCTCGACACCGGCGCTTACCGCCTTTGACGAGCATCGCTGCGTCGCGCGTGACGAGCGCAACGAGCCGGCGGACTACCTGGTGGGGCTCATCTGCTTTATGTTTGAGCTCGTCCATCCGGCAAGCCGTGCACTGGCGCGCGAGCAAGGCGATATCTATCGCCTGCTCGACGCGCCCTTTGGCATTACGCGGCCCTTTACCGACCCCGCCACGCAGGCAACCTGGAGCCGCCTAAAGGACGAGATGCGCGACTGGCTGACGCGCGCTTAGCGCTCAAGCTGAGCCAGCAGCTCCTCAACGATCTCAACGGCATCGCCGACGACCTTGTACTGGGCGGCACCAAAGATGGGGGCATCCGGGTCCTCATTGATGGCGACAATGCACTCCGCCCCACCGATGCCGGCGAGATGCTGGATAGCGCCCGAGACACCGATGCTCACGAGGAGCTTGGGCGAGACCGATACACCCGTCTGGCCAATTTGGTGGCGATACTCCAACCAGCCTGCCTCCACAATGGGACGCGTGCAACCAAGCTCGGCACCCAGGGCATCGGCGAGCTTTCGCATCAGGGGCAGATTCTTCTTGGAGCCGATGCCGCGGCCCACCACGACCAGACGCTCGGCATCGGCAATTGAGGCCTGCTGTCCCCACTCCTCGGCGGGAATCGAGATCTCGACGCGGGCCTTAACGTCATCCGCAAGCACTACCTGGGCAATCGTGCCGGAGCGGCTATAGTCAAACTCGGGCGCCTTAAAGATGCCGGGGCGCACCGTTGCCATCTGAGGACGGTGGTTGGGGCAGATAATGGTGGCCACCAGGTTGCCGCCAAACGCCGGGCGCGTCTGCTGCAGCAGGCCCGTCTCCGTATCCATAGAAAGCACCGTGCAATCGGCCGTAAGGCCCGTCTGCAAGCGCACGGCCACACCGGGCGCCAGCTCGCGACCAAAGGCGGTCGCGCCGTACAGAATGGCCTCGGGCTTGCGCTCGGCTACCAAATCGCAGATCAAGCGGGCGTAGACCTCCGCGTCGTTCTGACGCAGGCGCTCGTCACGACAGACCAGAACTTCGTCCGCACCGGCGCAAATCAGATGCTCCAGGTCCCCGAGTGAGCCCTCGGGGCTCATGCCGACCAGTGCCACCAGACGGCAGCCGCGGGCATCGGCAAGCTCGCGCCCCTTGCCCATGAGCTCGAAGGCCACGGATGCCACGGCATCGTGCTTGTCAGTTTGCACGAAGATCCAGATGTCTCGATATGCGTCAAGGTCTGCCGCGCCGGCGGCCTCGTCGCGCTCAATCGAGATGGCGTTGACGGGGCAGGCGTCGACGCACCCACCGCACAGGATACAGCCGTCGGTTACGCGGGCACAGCGATTGGGGCGCTCACCCTCCACCACAATGCCGCCCGAGGCGCAGGCGCGAACGCAGCGACCGCAGCCGATACAGGCTTCGCTATCGATAATCAGCCCGCTCATCTATGCCATCCCCTCGATAATCTTGGCAAGTTTTACCGCCTGCTCGGACGCCGTTCCCTCAACGGCCTCGCACGTTTGGTCACGGTCGGGCACAAACGAGCGCACGACCTGCGTCGGTGATCCGGCAAGGCCGCAACGCGAGGGATCGGCGTTTACGTCGGCAGCGCTGGCCACACGCACGTCTGCATCCTCGGCCGCGCGAATACCGGCAATACTCGGCATGCGCAGCTGGCCAATCTCCTTGGCGGTCGTCATCGCACACGGCATCTCCAGGTACACCGTCTCCTCGCCGGCATCGCAGCCGTGGACGAGCGCCAGCGAGCCACACGTCGTAAATCCCGCGCTCTGCACACAGCTCACGTCGGTCACGCAGGGGACCCCAAAGGCGCCGGCCAGCTCGGGGCCGATCTGGGCCGTATCGCCGTCCACTGCCATCTTGCCGCAGATGAGCAGGTCAAAGTCCTCATCGAGTGCCTCGATGCCGCATTTGAGGGCATAGGTGGTGGCTAGGGTATCGGCGCCCGCAAAGGCTCGGTCGGTCAGCAGCAGCGCGTCGTCGGCACCGCGGGCGATGCAGTCGCACAGCAGCGATTCGGTCGCGGGGATGCCCATCGACACCACCGTCACACGCACGTCCATGCCAAAGCCGATAAAGTCGTCCTTCAGCGCTAGCGCACATTCGAGAGCACTTGCATCGAAGGGATTAATGACCGCCTGCTTGCCATCACGCACGATAGTATTGGTCTTGGGGTCCATCTTGACCTCGGTGCTTCCGGGCACCGCCTTGACGCACACCACCATATGGAAATCACTCATCTTCACGCGCCCCCTTTCTGGACGAGTTCATCCAAGAGCTTCTCCGTAAACAGGTTGCCGCGACCCAGCTGGCCGGCAGGATCGAGCTGGAGTTTGAGGCGCGCCGACTCGACCATGGCCTCGTGGCCGTACATCGTCTCCAAGAAGCCCGCCTTGATCTTGCCGACGCCGTGTTCGGCAGAAACGGCACCACCCATGGCCGTGACCTCGGAAGCCCACTGGGCAAAGAGCTCTCCACCACGACGGTAGTCTTGCGCATCGCGCGGCAGGATGTTCACATGCAGATGGTTGTTCCCGATGTGTCCCCAGGCAGCAAACTCAAGCCCGCTTTCGGCCAGCGTGCGGCGATAGAGGGCCACGACATCGGCAAGGCGTGCATTGGGCACCGACATATCCGATCCCAGCTTGGTAATGGTGGGGTCGGTGCGGCGACGCTCGTCGATGAGCATGTTGACGCTCTCGGGCACCGCGTGGCGGAAGAACCGCTGGCACTCGCGATCGACTTCGGTGCGGGCGACCCATGTCGCATCGTCGCGGCCGCCCGCAAGCTCCAGCACCCATCCCAAGTGGTACAGCTCCTCGGTCGCCTGCGCCTCGTCATCGCAATCGAGCTCCACGTAGACACAGACCTTTGCCTCGTCGTCGAGCGCCGGCAGCGAGGCAAACGCCGTCGACTGCTCGCGCTGGCGACGTAGAATATCCAGGGCGCCAGCATCGAAGTACTCGATGGCAGCCGCATGGGACAGGACAGGGCGCACGGAATCGGTAAAGGACACCGCCTTGTCCTCGCTATCGAAAAAGCAACTCACACCCCAAACGACCGCAGGCGCCGCCTGCAGGGCAATCTCGAGCTCGGTGATAACGCCGAGCGTGCCGCACGCGCCGATAAAGAGGTCGATGGCGTCCATATCGTCCGCAACGAAATAGCCTGAGGCATTTTTTGTCTCGGGCATGGTATAGCCGGGAAGATCGAGCTCGAGCGTACGGCCCTCTGCCGTCACGAGCGACAGGTGGCGGCCCTGGGCAAAAGCCTCGCCGCGCTGAAGCTCAAGCAAATCGCCATCAGCCAGCGCGACGTGGAGTCCCGTGATATGCGGGCGCATGGGGCCGTAAGCGTAGCTGCGGGCGCCGGAGGCGTTGCATGCCGCCATGCCACCCAGACAGGCAGATGCCTCGGTGGGATCGGTGGGAAAGAACTGCTCGGGGGACTCTTGGAACTCCTCGTAGGCCTCAAGCGATGCCTGGTCCCAACCAGCGGTCGGCAGTACCTTCTTGCTCAGCTGCTTACGCAGCTCCGAGAGCACAACGCCCGGCTCCACGCGCAGCAGAAATTGGCCTTGTTCATCGCGGCGAAGGCCCAAGTAGCGATTCATACGGGAAGTATTGAGGATATGCCCACCGTGGGGCACGGCACCGGCGGCAAGGCCGGTTCGGGCGCCCTGAACCGTTACCGGGACACGCTCGGCATGGAGCGTTTCCAAAATGGCACGGACCTCGTCTTCCGTTGTCGGAAACGAGATGCTCGATGCTTCGCCCGATGCACGAGATTCATCGCGGCCATACTCTTCGAACTCATCGGTGAAGGGTTTAATGGTTGCAGACACGCGAACTCCCCCTTTAGCTAACTACAGTGTTTGCAGGGAGATGTTACCGCATCGTTTCGTCGACGTGTTCGAGACCGTCTCCATAATTGGCGTTTTTTACGTTCGTGCAATTCGGCGAACGGCAAGTCTTCCTCGGCAGACGAAGCTTTTAACACATATGGTCACGCCGTCGCCGATCGCTCGATTGTCGCTCGAAAAAAAGTTGAAGTAATTTTTGCTGCCTTTTACCTGCGGAGATGTCAATCCGTCAAGCATTTGGTCAGAAATTGGTCAAGTAGCGGCTGATACGGTCGGCATCGACAGCCAAAACCGATAGAAGTTTGGCCCCAGAAGCAGGGAGGTTCCCATGGCATATTACTGGCCCCAGTACGGCGTCGCCATCGAGGTCGACGACGATCCCTATCTCCTGCCTTTCGACGAAGAGGCGTTCCCCGATACGGCGGTCTACCACGTCACCACCGATGTTATCTGCGACCCCGAGTCGTTCTCGGCGCTCGCCCACCACATCGCGCGTATCCACGACATCGAGCTCCCTCGCGACTTCGACGAGCTCATCTACTCGCGCCGCCTGATGCTCCACATGCTCTTTGGAGCGGACCCGTCCACGTTCGCACGTGTCTATACCACCAAGGACGCCGCATGAGTGCGAAGAAGCCGCCCCGCCTCGCAGGACTGGGGCGTCGCAAGAAACTCGTCGTTGTCTGCCTGGCTATCGTCTGCGCCCTCATCGCCGTAGGGCTATACGTCTGGCAGTCGCAGCCCGTGCCCGAAGCGGGCGCCTCAGTCACGACGGCAGAGGGTAAATCGCGCCAAGAAATCCAAGATGAGCTCGATGCCATCGTCCGCGACAACATGATGACGATTTCGGTCGCGCCGGTCGCTCAGCTGCAGGAGAACGGCAAGCTGCGCGTCAACGTGCAAAACGTCCAAGACAATAAATTTCCCCAGCGATTCCGCGTCATCCAAAACGACGAGACCATGTACGAATCCGGTGTGGTCGAGACCGGCAAGACAATCGAGACGTGCCCCGCCGACGACATCAAAGAAGGCGAGGCGTACATCGAGATTCAGGCACTCGATGCCAAGACCCTCGACTGCCACGGCAATCCGACACGCGTCAAGGTACGGGTTGAGCGAGCCGAGAACTAGCTTTTCCGGCCGACGCGGCACCGCGCGCAATTCACCAGCATTCGTCCAATCATCGCGGGGACGGCCCGCGGCGAATAGAAAGGAACGATCATGGACATCACCAGGAACATGAACGGAGCCAGAGCGCTCGTCGTGGGCGCAGGGCTCGCGCTCGCGCTCGCAATGGGCGCCGCCCCGACGCCAGCTATGGCAGCCGGGCGCGTTGGAACCACGAAAGTAATGGTCAGGACCGAGATCGACAACGTTGAGTTCAAAGTTCCGACGGTTATTCCCTTCGTCGCCAAGGCCGACGGCACGCTTCAGGGCCCCTCAGAAGACGCGACCACCATCGACAATCATTCAGCCTACGGCATCCATGTCACCAACATGAAGATCGACGCCATGAACACCTGGACCATTGCCGCCGACGCCAAGGCCGGAACCGCGCAGAACTCCATCGACTTTAAGGTCGGCCCCGACGGCGCACTCCAGAACGCCAGTGCCGCAATGCAGGGGACGGGCCTCGATCTTTCCAAGAATGCAGCCTTCGACATGGGCTACCAGGGCATTGCCGGCGGCACGGACAAAATTAAGCTCAAGACAAGCGGAAACGTCGCCCGCGTCACGCGCGACATCCTCCACGTAACCGGCGAAGGCGATCAGGTTGCAACGATCACCTGGACGGTCGAGCCCGGTGCGCACACGGCATAAGGCCGTCGCCCTGGCCGCCGCCGTCAGTATCCTAGCGTTTGGGCCAGCCATGGCCTTTGCCCAGCAAGAACAGGCGCAGGCCGCCACGCAAGTGACGGTCGACCTCTCGGAGCTCGACCGCGGCGACCGCGAGGAACCGTTGGCACAGACGGACGACAGACGATGGCTCTTGGCAGCAGGCGCCACAGCAGCAGGCGCGGGAACCGCCGGCCTCGGTCTGCACATCAAACGCAGCCAGAAACAAAACACGGACAGGCCGCACTAAATTAGCTAAGGAGACCCCATGGCATCGAAGAACCTTTTGCCCGTCGTCGCACTCTGCGGCGCGCTCGCAACCGGAACGCCTGTCGCCGCTTGGGCGACTCCCGTCATGGCAGACTCCTTACCAGCAGCCCTAAGCTCCGCACCAAATCCGTCGAGCGCCATTGCGTGCAAGCGTTTTTCGTTCGCACAGGCCGCAATCTCAACCTCGGGATGCCTTCGTCGTAATACGGACGGCTCGATAGTCGTGGATATCAATCGTTCGAACAAGGCAAACGGCTCCCAGGCGGGGTGCGCCGTCTGCACGTGGCGCTCGATTGTGCTCGATACAGATGGCGATCCGTGCGATTTGGGGTTGCGCATCGATATCGCTTCGGTCGATGACTCGGCAAACGGAGCGAAGGTCGCCTTCGACGGTGCGTTTTTCGAGAAAGGAGGCGGTATATGTCTGGGCTGCGCCGCCGCGAATGCAGATGACACGCAGCCCACCCTCTCATTCACGGCATCGTTGCGGCTGACCAAAGCCGGCACCGATGCCATCGCGGCGGGAGAAGCGTCCCTGCTGTTCTACGCCGTCAGCACCAAAGACACAGACGCTCATTTCGAGAAGCCAGCCGGATCACTCAGCCTTACACGAGGGATAGAGGCAGGCCCTATTGAAATCGATGCCCACGCGCAAAGCAGGCAACGCATTCTTGCCGACCCGGCGCTTCTCGAAATGGAGTGGAATGGATCCGGAGCCATCGGAATTCTCCCCTCCGCGCTTGACGCCAAGACGCTCCCCTCAAACGACGAACCCATCAACGCAACCATACAAGAAGAGAGCACGGACAAAGAAGCAGGTGCGGGCGACACGCCGTCGCCGACAAACAGCGTCCCAGCTTCTTTCGAAGCGCCGAATGTGCCCGCTACCGGTCCAAACGATCCCGAGCTCGCGGACAGTCTGGGGCTTGCTGATCCTCAGGAGATCGATGAAGGTAACTGCTGCGTGCTTGCCGCCCTCGACCACACAGAGGTCATCGACGCCGCGAGCATCGAAGTTGCCGCCGCCAATCAGCCCGTCCGCAAGTCGGCCATCATCGCATTTCCCGAATCCATCGAAGTCGTCTTTTTGCCATCGGGCGAGGTCGTGGCCCCAACACTGCTCACCTTGTTGGGCGCCAAGAATACTCGAAACGAAATTAAAAAGGTCACGGTTGTCGACCCTGCAACCACCGCTAAACTGCGTCTATACGCCGTTGCCCCAGACGGAAGCAAGACCTTGGAATTCGATGGCGACACACTTCTAGCCTGGCGACGTCTGGACATTATGCAAGACGTCTCGTATCAGATCGAACTCGAAGGGTTTGATCGTACCCGCGATGCCAATATCATCGCCGCGGCTATTGAATCCCCACAGCGGCTTATGACACTGCGCTTTGACTACTATCCCTATGTCCCGACAACCACCTGAGGCTTAAATACTGCGCGTCGTTGCTAATACCACTTATATAACGTATTAGATGAGTCGCGATGTGTCTCGCATTCCATTCTGCTACGATTGCCACGTTGGCATCAATACAGGAGGGCTCATGCCGGGCTTGGGAACAATCATCAACGTTGTCCTTTTAGTTGCGGGCGGTCTTTTGGGATTAGCGGGCGGTCGCTTTATCACACCGCGTATCCAAGACACGCTCATGAAAGCGTCGGGGCTGTGCGTCCTGTTTATCGGCCTTGGCGGCACCATGCAAAAGATGCTCCTTATCGATGGAAAGGCGCTGTCGACCACCGGTACCACCATGCTCATCGTCTCATTTGCGCTCGGTTCGCTCATCGGCGAGGCCGTCGACTTGGAAGCCGCCATTGAGAACCTTGGCGAATGGCTCAAGCGCAAAACCGGCAGCGAGGGCGATAACGAGTTCACCAACGCTTTTGTCTCGACTTCGCTCACCGTGTGTATCGGCGCCATGGCCATTGTGGGATCGATTCAGGACGGCCTGCTCGGCGACTGGTCAACGCTTGCCCTCAAGGGCGCACTGGACTGCATCATCGTCTGCACCATGACGGCCTCACTTGGCCGCGGCTGCATCTTTTCCGCCCTGCCCGTCGCCGTGTTCCAGGGGACGATCACGCTGTTTGCCGGTGCACTCTCCCCCATCATGACCACGGCAGCCCTCGACAGCCTTTCGCTCGTAGGCTCCATGCTCATCTTCTGCGTCGGCGTCAACCTTATCCGTCCTCAGACCTTCCGCACTGCCAATATGCTTCCCTCCGTCATCATCGCCGTCATCTACGCCCTCCTGTTCTAAATCTATCTACGTAGCGGTATCTCGAACATCTGTTTGATGCTGTGCTATGATATGAGGTCACCGTAGCTGCGTTCGAGAGGAGGAGCGGTGGCCGACCAGGACATCAAGATGCTCATCGAGCGCATTATGGCCGAGGCTCGGACCCATCAGTCCGCCCGCTTCTCAAACGAAATCTACGCAGACGAGCCGATTCTCAAGACCGGCCGACAGATGCAGAACTTCCTCCCCGACCAATACCGCAAGATGCGTGAGATATCGCGTTGGCAAGAAGACCCAAAGGGCGGCGCGGGCCGTTGGCTTTCGGAAGCCGAACTTTTCTACCGCCAAGGCCTGCTGATGGCCGACTTTGAGGACGACTGTCCCTACAACGGCACCTTTAAGTCGTACTTTCCCACCTACAACGCCATGAGCGACCGGCAGTTGCGCGGCTACTTTACCTGGCGTGCCCAAGTGCGCCGCGGGAATATCGAGGAGACATCGACCTCGTTTGCCTTCTTGTATCTCTACGAGCTGATCTGCGGCATTGGCGTAGATGATCCGCTCGATGGTTTTAACAAGATCAAGGCTTTTTGGGATGTCTATCGCGCCTTCGAGCCCGGCATCGACCGGTTTGCGCGCGTGTGGCTGCAGGACTACGCCGTGTTCCACGGGCTCGACCCCAAGCTGCTTCGTGACTCTAAAACCGTCATGTTCGATAACGCCCTTATCGAGCTGCGGCGCGCGGCACGAGACCTTGTACCAGCACCGGCACCGTCGGACCAGGCGCCCAAGCGTCGCAAGGCCTCCGAGCCCACGCTCCCCCTTCCGCCCGACGAGGCGCGCGAGGAACGACTCATGGCCGCCATCAATGCCCTCTCCACGTACAACCTAAGTAACTCGCGGCTCGACCGCAGCCACCACCGCGATCTGCGCCACGTGGCGTGCGCCGCGTATGTCCGCATGACGCGCTACTATGACACGCACCGAAAGACCGGCATCGTGGCGAGTTTATTTGGGGAGGAGACGGCCATGCCCTACACCATGTTTGCGTCGGCCGTATTCTTTGCGCCCGAGCGCCACGAGGACTGCGAATATCGCCTGGACCCCATTCACGTCTACCGCTGCCAAAACGGGTTTTGGGAATGCATGCGCATTCACGGCAGCAGACAAAAAAGTAGCAAGCTCGGTGAGATGATGCGCGCCTGCGACCAGCGCCTACGCCTGGCCCTGGACCCCGCCCATCCCCTTAAGGAAGAGAAGGTCCCCAAATATCTGGCCAAGATTATCGATGACGAAATCACGGCATGGCTTTCATGGGATGCCGCACATCAGCCCGTCAAGATCGATATCGACCTGAGCCAGCTGGGGCACATTCGGAGCGCCGCCGCACAAACGCGCGAGGCGCTTTTGATCGACGAGGAGCGCGAAGACAGCACGCTTGCAGATGCCGAGACAGCGGACTCAGGGCAACCGGAAGCCGAGCCCGCGACCGCCGCGACGGTCGAGGCGGTCGCGGCGGCCGCAGGGCAGGACGAGGACGACGAGCCGACCATATCCACCGAACAGTTTGGCGTCGTGGCACCGCTTCTCGTGCCGACGCCCACGTCCGCAGCAACTGCCTCCGCTGACGCTGCGAACGAACTCGCACCAGCCGCAGCCGTCTATCTGCGCGCACTGCTCGAGCAGAACACGGCGCAGGCGGCGTCGGCGGTTGAGAGGTCGGGGCAGAGCGAGGACATGCTCGTCGATACCATCAACGAGGCGCTCTTTGACCTGGTGGGCGACACCGTAATTGAATTTAGCGCGGCAGGGCCGCAGATTATCGAGGACTACGAAGCAGACGTGAGAGGATACCTAGACCATGAGTGATACCGCATCCGCAGCACCTCGCGTGCCCAAGCGCGTCGCTGCCGTCATTCTCAACTCGCTCAAGGGCGGCGTGGTCCCGCGCATCGGCCTTCCTTACATCACCGTAGGGCGCGAGGTCGAGATCCGCGCCCTGCTCACCGATCTGAGTCTCATCGCCGACGGTGGCGCGAGCTTCCGCTTTCTGGTCGGTCGTTACGGCGCCGGCAAGAGCTTTTTGCTCCAGACCATCCGCACGCACGCCATGGGCGAGGGATTCGTCGTCGCTGATGCCGACCTGTCGCCCGAGCGCCGCCTGCAGGGCGGTCAGGGACAGGGCCTTGCCACCTACCGCGAGCTCATCCGCAATATATCGACCAAGACGCGCCCCGAGGGCGGTGCGCTCAACCTTATTCTGGATCGCTGGGTCGCCTCGTGTGCCGACGTCGACGAGTCGGTCGTCAATGCCCAACTGGCCCCGCTCGAGGAGATGGTCCACGGCTTCGACTTCACCCGCATGCTCCGCCGCTATCGCATGGCCGCATCCGGGGGCGACGAAGAGGCCATGAGCCGCGTGACCAAATGGATTCGCGGCGAATACCGCACCAAGAGCGAGGCACGCGCCGAGCTGGGCTCCTCGACCATCATCAGCGATGACGACTGGTACGACTACGTTAAGCTCATTGCGCGCTTTTTGGTCTGCAGCGGCTACAAGGGCATGCTGGTGCTCATCGACGAACTCGTGAATCTGTATAAGATTCCCAACGCCATCACGCGCCAATACAACTACGAAAAGATCCTGACCATGTACAACGACACACTTCAGGGCAAGGCGCAGTACCTGGGCATGATCATGGGCGGCACGCCAACCTCCATCGAAGACCGCCGCCGCGGCGTGTTCTCCTACGAGGCCCTGCGCAGCCGACTCGCTCAGGGTCGCTTTGCGCGCGAGGACCTTAAGGACATGCTCGCGCCCATCATCCGCCTGCAGCCACTCACCTATGAGGAGTTGCTGGTGCTCATCGAAAAACTCATGCAGATCCATGCCGGCTACTTTGGCTGGACACCCACGCTTACCGAAAACGACTTGGTGGACTTTCTCAAGATTGAGTTTGGCCGCGTGGGGGCCGACACGCATCTGACGCCGCGTGAAGTCATTCGTGACTTTATCGAGCTGCTCGACATCCTATGCCAAAACCCCGACGCCAACGTGGCCGAGCTGCTGCAAAGCGTCGGCGGCGACGCGTTGGCGCCGGCAACCGCAACAGGCGACACCGATACCGCAGGCGGCGACCGTAACTTCGCCGAATTCACCATCTAACCTGCCAATAAGGGACAGGTTTATTTTGGCAGGTTTTATCTGGGCAAACGTTGAAGCAGTAATGCAGCAAGCCGTTGCCAGCCGCGTTGAGAGATTCGTTGTTGAAAGGAGGCCCCGTGAACGCCTTTGACCGCTACGCCCCGTTTATCCAAGACTTCATCTACTCCCACGATTGGGAGAGTCTGCGCTCCATCCAGGTTGCGGCGGCAGATGCCATCTTCAACACGCAAGACAATGTGCTCCTGACGGCATCCACGGCATCTGGCAAAACTGAGGCGGCCTTCTTTCCCATCCTGACCGAGTTTTGGGAGAACCCGCCCGCGAGCGTGGGCGCCCTCTACATTGGCCCCCTCAAAGCACTCATCAACGACCAGTTCGTTCGCCTCAACGACCTCTGCGAAGAGGCCGATATCCCTGTCTGGCACTGGCACGGCGATGTCTCGCAGTCGCACAAGGCCAAGCTCATCAAAAAACCGAGCGGCATCTTGCAGATTACGCCCGAGTCGCTCGAGGCGCTCCTGATCCATAAGCACATGGCGATCCCGCGCATGTTTTGCGACCTGCGCTATGTGGTTATCGACGAAGTCCATTCGCTCATGCGCGGCGACCGCGGCGGGCAGACGCTCTGTCTTATCGAGCGCCTCTCGCGCATGGCAGGCGTGCAGCCCCGCCGCATTGGCCTTTCGGCCACCATCGGCGACCCCGAGCGCACGGGCGCCTTTCTCTCGCAGGGAACGGGGCGCGACTGCGTTATCCCCCGCTTTGAGGAACCGCGCCGCGTGTGGCGCATCTCCATGGAGCACTTCTACAACTCGGGCCCCCAGGCTCAGCAGCGGGAATTCATGGGCACAGGTCCGCAGGAAGCCGAAGTGCTCGCATGCGAGCGCATCGAGGCGGCGGCACCCACAGCGCTGCCGGCCGACACCCAAGACACGCGCCACAGCGGACAGCTCACACAGGAGGAGCGCCGTCAACGTCGCGAACGGGCACAGGATAAGGCTACCTCCGGGAACCGCCGCACTTCCTCGGCCCCCGAGGGCGAAGTCGACATCCCACGAGCGACCGAGCAGGCGCTTCTCAACCCCACCGACACAGCGCCCGACAACGCCGACCCCGGTATGGGCTATATCTTTGAGCATACGCGCGGCCGCAAGTGCCTGGTCTTTGCCAACTCTCGCGAGGAGGCAGAGGCCGTGTGCTCCATGCTGCGCAGCTACTGCGAGAGCCGGCACGAGCCCGACCGCTTTCTCATCCATCACGGCAATCTTTCGGCATCGCTGCGCGAGACGGCCGAGGAACTCATGCGCGACGAGGAGCAGACGCAGACAACCGTCACCACCTCTACGTTGGAGCTCGGTATCGATATCGGCCGCCTGGAGCGCGCCTTCCAGATTGACGCGCCGTTTACCGTTAGCTCCTTTTTGCAGCGCATGGGGCGCACAGGCCGTCGCGATCTTCCGCCCGAGATGTGGTTTGTCATGCGCGAGGAAGAGCCCGAGCCGCGCACGATGATGCCCGAAACCATTCCCTGGAAGCTCCTGCAGGGTATCGCGCTCGTACAACTCTATCGCGAGGAAAAGTGGGTCGAGCCACCCGAGCTCGATCGTCTCCCCTACAGCCTGCTCTATCACCAGACTATGTCGACCCTCGCCAGCACCGGCGAGCTCACGCCGGCCGAACTTGCCCAGCGCGTGCTCACGCTCAGCTATTTCCACCGTGTCTCGGCAGACGATTACCGTGTGCTGCTACGTCACCTCATTAAGATCGACCATATCCAGGTCACCGAAGGTGGCGGGCTCATCGTGGGCCTCGCGGGCGAGCGCATCATCAATAACTTTAAGTTCTACGCCGTGTTCCAGGAAAACGAGGAGTTTACCGTCCGGAGCGAATCGGCTGAGCTGGGCACGATCGTTAATCCGCCCCCACCCGGCGAGCGCATCGCCATCGCCGGACACTGCTGGATTGTCGAGGAAGTGGACTGGAAGCGTCACACTGTCTTTGCCACGCAGGTCAAGGGCCGGGTGCCGGCCTACTTTGGCGACTGCCCCGGAGACATTAACACGCATGTGCTCGAGCGCATGCACAAGGCGCTCAACGAGCACGCGACATATCCGTACCTTATGGGTAACGCACGGGCCCGCTTGGCGCAGGCTCGTCATACGGCCGAGATTTCGGGGGCGGGAACCAAGCCGCTCATTAACCTGGGCGGCGATACCTGGGTGCTCTTCCCCTGGCTGGGCAGCTACGCCTTTTTGGCGCTCGAGCGCATGCTCAAGATTAAATGTGCCGCGGAGCTGGGCCTTCGCGGGCTCGATCCGTCACGCCCGTACTTTCTGCAGTTTAAGATGAAGGCCGACGAGGAGACGTTCTTTGAGGTGCTCGCCGACGAGGCCGAGAAGGACTTCGATCCCATCGAGCTCGTCTATCCTGGCGAGGTGCCTTACTTTGACCGCTACGACGAGTTGGTTCCCGAAGAGCTCGTGCGCAAGGGCTTCGCCGAAGGCGTGCTCGACATCGAGGGTATGAAGCAGCGCGTTCTCGGCTGGCGCGACCACGCCTAAGACCAGTCTTTTTGGGACGGGGAGACTTATTTGTCGTGAAGGACGGTGCCGAGGAAGTCGGTGTCGAAGGGCACGGCTTCGGCAAAGGCGTAGTTGCCGTCGCTGGCGATGAGCAGGTAGTTTTCCTCGCCGCCGAACTTCGCATCGCCACATGGGACCACCCAGGCGTGGCCGAACACCTCGAGTGCCGTGGCAGCGCAGTCGCGCAGGAACGTCACATCGCTCCCCTCGCTTGCGCTCACGATATTGGCCACGTAGATACCCCCGGGGTTCAGGCCGCCTCGCACCAAACGCAACGCCTCAACCGTCGCCAGCTCGCGCACGGGCTCGGCACCGCCAAAGCAATCGCTCACGATCACGTCGTAGCGACGATGCCCCACGCTCGTCACGCCCAGGTACGAACGCGCCTCGGCAGTAATCACCCGCAGGCGATCGCCCGCCGTGCGCTCCAGCTCGTCTAGGTAGAACCAGCGGCGGGCCAGACGCGTAATCTCTCCGTCATACTCGATGACGTCCATGCGCAAACCCTCGTGCGACATCAGTGCAAACTTGGGGTAGGCAAACCCGCCGCCACCCAGCATGAGCATACGGCTGATACCGTGACCATAAACGTCGCGCATCGCATCCTCGGCCTCAAACACGTCGTCAAACGCACGATAGTACGCAAAGGCGGGCTCAGCCCAACGCTCGCCAACGTAACTCGCGCTTTGGTAGACGCCGCCTTGCACCAATACGCGGACTTCGTCGCCGCCCTCGTCGTGCACGCGCTTCACACGCGCCAACCCATTGCGGGTTCGCGCAACCTGCAGACAGGCAGCACGAACAGCGACAGCGGCCGCACCAAGCGCCGCGGCTCCCAGAGCAACGCCGGCAACGACGCCGGCAGAAACACTCGGCTTGTTCATCTAGAGCTCCTTTTGCAGATAAAGGCCATGGTCATAAAAACCAAGATGGCGATAGTACTCGCGCGTACCGATCGCGCTGATCACGTTGATGCGCGCATAGCCGGCATCCCGGGCAATCTCGCACGCACGCTCTACGAGCAAACGCCCCAACCCGTGATGCTGCGCCACCTGGCCCTGGTCGCCCACGCGTGCCGCCATGCCATACACGTGCACCTCGCGAATCATCGCCTCGTCCGGCGTCGTCGGCAACTCGTCCGCATGCGCGGCAACAAACGAATGGTCGGGCAGCGACAACCGCAAAAAGCCCGCGATCTTGCCCCGCGGCGTCACCCACTGCAAAAAGCGCTCGTAAGTCACCGGCGTCTCGTACGCCACTTCCTCATCAAGAGAAAGCTCATCCAAGTCGGCACCCGCGGTACTGATCTCGCGATAGCGAATCTCGCGCACCACTGCGCCTTCTCCACGAGCCGCCAAGCGATTCTCGACGAGCTGACGCAGGTTGGGCTTCTTGTTGCCCACCATGATGTCGTCGGAGCTAAAGTCGCGGATCATGCGACTGATGCGGCAGAACGCCGGCGTCACCACGATGTCATCGGCCAACACATCAAGCAGCTCTTCCTCGGTATAGGGGCGCCACTCGCCACGCTCATAGCAGCCCACCAGACGCGAGCCCTCGATGAGCGCGCACGGGTAGACCTTGACCTCGTCGGGCATAAAGGCCCCTTCGGTCATAAAGCGTTCGTAGTCGCGCTTGTCCCCCTCGGGCGTGGCGCCCAGCAAGTTAAGCATAAAATGCGCGTGGATCTTAAAGCCAAACAGGCGCGCAAGCGAAAACGCCCGCTCGATCTGCGCCACCGAAATGCGACGCTCGTTGATATCGAGCAGGTGCTGGTCGAGGCTCTGGATACCCATCTGGATCTTGGTGCAGCCCAGGCGGCGGATGAGCGTAAGCGCCTGCGGCGTTACAGCATCGGGGCGCGTCTCGATAACGAGTCCCACCACGCGATGCTTCGCCGTCTCATTGATACGCTGCTGACGCTCGAGCTCCTCCATCGTTGCCGTCTGCCACTCAGTGACCTCGCCCCACGGCGTACCGGGACCGTACAGACGACGCACCGCACGGTTATAGCCGCCCACGGCAGCATCCACACGCCCCTGCTCGTCGGCAACGCCGGCAGCAAGCTCGACCTCGTCTGTCGCAATGCCGGCGGCCCGATAGCGCTCGCGGCGCTCTGCTACCACAGGCGGCAGGGCATCGGCGGGAGCGTCATCGAGCAGACGCCCCGCCTCGGCACGACTGATGCCCGGACGCGCCAACATGGGGTTAGCCGCCACACCAGCCACGGCATCGTCATTGAGCGCGCGGAAGAGCTCCGACATAAACCACGTCTGATACCCTTGCGGATAGTCGCTCCAGGTACCGCCGAGCACAATGAGCTCAATCTTATCGGTCGCATGCCCCATTTGCGAAAGCGCCGTCAAACGGGCACTCACCTGCAGATACGGGTCAAAGCAATTTTGCTCCGCACGGGCGCACGCCGGCTCGGCATGCAGATAGCTTTTGGGCATGCGCAGATCGTTGGGGCAAAACAGGCAATCGCCCGAGCATGGCCAGGGCTTGGTGATGACGGTAATGGTCGCCACGCCCGAGGCCGTTCGGCGCGGCTTCATACGCAGCACCTGCAGCAGTTGACGTTCCAGATCGGAATCGACATTCCACGCAGCCCACCGAGCCGGCTCCTCACGTTTAACCCGCTGGTAGAACGGCAGCAGACGGCGCTTAGCCAAATCGCGTTTGTCGGCACCCTCGCGGCGCGCCTCGGCATGTATCAATTTGACGAGCGCTTTGTCGTCCACAGTCTCGCCGCGACGCAGAGCCTCGAGTATGTTCAAGATAATCTGTTCCATGCCCCCATTGTAAAGGCAAAGGCGCCGAAGCCGACCACGGCCCCGGCGCCTCCATCAAAGAGCATGCCTATATGCACCAATCTCCGAAAACCGCATGTCACTCCGGATCAAACGACATGTCACCCGAACCAACCTCAAAACGATACGTGGCAGACTTATCACCGTTGTCGAATTCAAGATTCAATATGGTCTCGCCATCGTAGCCAAGCGGAAGGAAACCGCTCTCGAAGTCGCCGCTGCCCACGGTGAGGCTCGCCGTAAAGCCCGTAGAGTTCGGAACCGTTATCTCCACATCGCCCGAGTCCACGCTTACGTCCATAGACTTCGCGGGGGCCTGGTAGAGCTCGAACGTCACATCGCCCGAACCTACCTTGGCATTCAGGGTGTCGGCTACAGTACCCGCAAACTCGATGTCTCCCGAGTCCAAAGTCAAGTTGAGGTCATGACACGCAATGTCCGTGACCGTCAGGTCTCCCAACCCCACGTTTGCCGTAATGCCCATCATGTTATCGGCAAGCTCACGCGGCAGTTCAATGGTGACCTTACGGTCATGGGCGCGCTCGTCATCGCTGTCGAACTGGCTAATCTTGAGTGTAGAGCCCTCGATCTTGACCAGATTCTGAGTGGCGGCATCGGAAGCAGACACCCCCTTTGCAACGTACCCGCTTTCGATGACACGCACCGGTCCGCCAGAGACACGTTTAACCTCGACCGTTCCCGACGTCACATCCAAGTCGAGCGATTGGAACGCGTCTTCGTCAAAAGTCGTGCTCGAAAGCTGCTGAGGCCGAGCGGAATAGTTACCGCCATCCAAAAGATCGTCCTCGTCAAGCATATCATCCATACCAGACAAGCCGGGTACAACATCGTCGAGATCCCACGGGCCATCAAAATGAATCAAAGTTCGCGAAACGCCAAACACAAGCCCGATAATCAGTACAAACGCTCCGATGCCAACGCCCAAGCGTACCTTCGATTCATGCGAAAGCCTCATCATTCATCACCCTCTTTGACGCTCGGCTCAGCGGTGATCGCGGTAGCCACGTCAGTATCAACCGCAGCGGAAACATCCTGAGCCTTAGCCGCCTCCGGCGCCGGACCAACCTGAATATCCCCGCGCGCCCAATCGCCATCGAGCGCACGCGCCACCCAGTGATAGATGGGGATCGTAAAGAAGATGAGCGCAGCAAAGGGGCCGGCGCCAAACGGGAACATCAGCAAAAAGAACAGTAGCCAGCACACGGCCCAATACGGGAACGACTGAAACGGACCCTTCACCGGAGTCACGCTGGTCGCACCGGCACCCGTCACCTGAGCCGTCGCCGCATTAGCTGCCTGCGCGCTCCAGCTTGCCGCTTGCGCCGCCTTGGCGGCGGCATCACTCGCCTGCGTTGCCGCCTCGGTAGCACGTGCCGCCGCCTCATGGGTACGGGCGCGCTCCGCTGCCTCGGCCTCGCGCTGACGGGCGCGGTCCTCGTTCTCAAACTCGATATCGTCCTCGATCTCATCGCTCGGATTGAGGAGCTCGTCCAAACTCACGCCATAGAGTTTTGCGAGCGAGATCAGGTTCTCGGTATCGGGCGAGCTCTCCGCACGCTCCCATTTACTGACCGCCTGGCGCGACAGCCCCAGCTTTCGCGCCAGCCCTTCTTGGCTAAAACCCTTGCTGCGACGAAGGTCGGCGAGCCGCTGCGCAGTTTCTACATTCATGGTTCCTCCTATGCGATGCCAGCCGTGCCGCCGGACCGTTTTTGTTCTTAAGGCGCCTTGCACAGTTAAAAATCTATCCGCCACCGCCAAAAGCATGCCACCTATTCTAGTGAGATTTTTGACAACCGGCGGTTGCGGGCATATATGAGCTGCGGAAATGTGTCCAAACAAAGCAATGACCCGCAGCTCGGTTGTCCCCGTTGCGGCGTTAACGGTAGTATGGTCGTACTGTTTATTCCGCACCGCCAACGGAGGGAGTTCCGCGCCGTGAACCGCGATTTCGCCTCATCGCTCATTCAGCTCAACAATACGTTCTATCGCGAGCACTCCGCCTCCTTCTCCGATACGCGCCAGGCACCGTGGCCCGGCTGGGTGCGCACCATGGACATAGCGCTCGAGCAGCTCGACGTCGCCACGATCGAGCATCCCGTCCGCGTCTTCGATCTTGCCTGCGGTAACATGCGATTCGAGAACTTTGCCGCCGGCGGCGCACTTGCCGCCAAGGGCGTCGACGGCGCAAACCCCTCGGCAGATGCCAGCTGCCCCTTCGAGTTCTATGGCGTCGACTCGTGCCAAGACCTGGCCATCGATGCACATGGCCACGCCCTGCGCATTCCCAACCTGCACTTCCAGGAACTCGACGTGCTCGACGCCCTCATGAAGCTCAACCCCGCCGAGACACCCGACGTGCTTTTCGACGCCCCGCTCGCCGATATCTCGGTCTGCTTTGGCTTTATGCACCACGTGCCGTCGTGCGAGTACCGCGTACGCGTGCTCGACACCCTGGTGCGCCAGACACGCCCGGGCGGCATCATCGCCATCAGCTTTTGGGAGTTTATGAACGACGGGCGCATGGCGCGCAAGGCCGTTCGTGCCGAGGCCCGCGCCGAGCTCACCCCGCCGTTTGAGGGTTACGATTCCGCGCAGTTTGAAGCCGGTGACCACCTCATTGGCTGGCAAAACGACCGCCACGCCTACCGCTATTGCCATCACTTTGACGATCAGCAGATCACCGACCTGGTGCGCGGCGTCCGTACGTTCTACAAGAGCGGCGAGGTCCCCGTGCGCGAGCTTGAGCGCTTCCATGCCGACGGTCGCAGCGGCGATCTCAACCGCTATGTGATCCTCAAGCGCCTGTAGGTATCGGCGACTCGCCGCCGAGCCGCACCGCATCTTTCGGGCAAACCATGCCCACCTTCTTCCAACGCATTGCCGAAACGCGCAGCCATGCGTTTCGCATTTATGACCAAGGAGCCTCATGGGAGCCGTCCACGTTCGCACGCCTAAGAACTTTGTACTCGAGGAGCGCCTGGAGCGCTACGCCGATGCGATTGAGACGAACCCCGAGGCCTATGTCGGAGATTGGCGCGCGGCTTGCGCGCCAGTTGGCAGCAAGCCTTTCGAACACCTGCACCTGGATCTTGGCTGCGGCAAGGGAACCTACCTTGTAGAGCGCGCGGTCAACGAGCCAAACACGCTCTTTATCGGTATGGACCAGGAGCCCATCTGCATCGCCTATGCCGCGCAGAAAATCTGCGAGCAGGAACTGACCAACGCACTCGTCCTGCCCCGAGGCGCTGCATCGCTGCCGCAGCTGTTTGCCGCAGGCGAGCTCGATGCCATCACCATCAACTTTCCCACGCCGCAGCCCAAGGCCAAATACGCCAAAAAACGACTCGTCCATGTCGACCATTTGATGCTCTACCGCCCGCTCTTTGCAGCCGGCGCCACCGTCACGCTGCGCACCGACAGCAAGCCACTACGCGACTACGCCCTGGGGCAGTTTGCCGCAGCCGGCTACGACACGCTGTGGGCAAGTGACGACGTCCGTCGCGACCATCCCGAGCACCCCGAGACCGAATACGAGCAGCGCACCCGCGATATGGGCGCTGTCGTCTACGGCATTTGCGCCGCACCCGGCGCGGAGCCCACCGAAGAACAGCTCGCAACAGGCCGAGCACAGGAGCAAAGCCTTGCCTGTTACCTACCCGACGACCTCGATGAGCTCACCTATGTACCTCTGGGCATGGAAGAGGCCGTTGAGAACTTTAAAAACCGCGCCCGCAAGGGCAAAAAGCGCCTGCCGCAAGAATCCCAGGGGCCTCTGATGGTCGCGGCGTCGGTAAACAAGCGCAAGTAGGCGCCGGCGAACGACCCTCAAACCTAAGTGAGTAGACTTTTTAGCAATAGCCAAGCACAACCCGCATAGGAGAAAATAAAACCGCAGGTAGAGCCCTTGCGAAAAAGCCATATGCTCGCACTATTGCAAAAAGTCTACTCACTTAGCTAGCGCCTGCGCCAAACGGCTGAGCGGAACGCCCATTTCCTGCATTTTCTCGCGCGCTGGCATCCCGCGCCGCCGCTACGCCATAATGGATGGCGGACAAACGCGAGAGAAAGTTACCCGCATGACGCAAAGCACGACAGATACCGCCGCCAGCACCGTCTCAGGCTCGGGCGCCGCTAGCTCATTCTCGGGCGGCACGGGAACCGAGGCCGAGTTCGGATCGCTCGGCGCGCTCTCCCCCACCTGGTGGGAGCCCGAGGACGGCAGTGAGCCCGAACCGTGGCTCACGCCCGATCAGGCCTTCGAACGCTTCTTTGAATGGACGAGCGACCGCGGCATTGAGCTGTGGGGTCACCAAGAAGAAGCCCTCATGGACCTGGCCGCCGGCGATCACGTTATTTTGGGTACGCCGACCGGATCGGGTAAATCGCTTGTCGCGCTGGGCATGCTCTTTATGGGCATGGCACAGGGCAAGCGCTGCTACTACACGGCCCCTATCAAGGCCCTGGTCAGCGAAAAGTTCTTCGATCTGGTGCAGGTGCTCGGCCGCGATAACGTCGGTATGATCACCGGCGACACGCATATCAACACCAAGGCGCCCGTCATCTGCTGCACGGCAGAGATCCTTGCCAACGACGCACTGCGCGAGGGCGAAGATGCCGACGCAGGCTGCGTGGCCATGGATGAGTTCCACTACTTTGCCGACCCCGATCGTGGTTGGGCCTGGCAGGTGCCGCTGCTCACCCTGCCTCACACGCAATTCATGCTCATGAGCGCCACGCTCGGCGATGTCACCGCCATCGCCGCCTCGCTCGAGGAACACACCGGCGCTGCTTGCGACTTGGTTGTCGACGCCCCGCGTCCTGTTCCGCTGAGCTACGACTATGTGACGACCTCCCTCGAGGGCACGGTCGAGCTCGCCATGCGCCGTGGCGAGGCCCCGCTCTATATCGTGCACTTTAGCCAGGATGCCGCACTTGCGACGGCGCAGTCACTCGCCAATTTTGGCATCGCCAGCAAAGAGCAGCGCGAGGCTATTAAAGAAGCCGCCAAAGGCACCAGCTTCTCCACAGCCTTTGGCAAGATTCTCAAGCGCCTGCTCGGATGCGGCGTCGGCGTGCACCATGCCGGCATGCTGCCGCGCTATCGTCTGCTGGTCGAGCGCTTAGCGCAGCAGGGCCTGCTGCCTGTCATCTGCGGCACCGATACGCTCGGCGTCGGCATCAACGTGCCTATCCACACCGTGGTGCTCACCGCGCTCACCAAGTTCGACGGCTACAAGATGCGTCGCCTACGCGCCCGCGAGTTCCACCAGATTGCCGGCCGCGCCGGCCGCTCGGGCTTCGATACCGAGGGCATGGTGATTGCCGAAGCACCCGAGCACGAGATCGAGAATGCCAAGCTCATGGCCAAGGCGGGCGACGACCCCAAAAAGCTCCGTAAGATTAAAAAGAAAAAGGCCCCCGAGGGCTTTGTCTCCTGGAACAAGCAAACCTTTGAACGCCTGATCGAGACGCAGCCCGAGACGCTCAAGCCGCGCCTGCGCATCACGCACTCTATGGTAATTAGCGTGGTCGAGCAGGGCGGTAACGCCCGCGCCCGCGTGCACGACCTTATCGAGACAAGCCTGCAGACCCCCGAGGAAAAGGCCAAGCTTGAGGTTCGCGCCGACGAAATCTTCGCCACGCTTATCGATTCCGGCGTCGTCGTGCGCACCGAAGTGCCGCCCGCGCTGGATGCCCCGGCCGACGCCGCACCAGACATCGACTATGCGCTGACGGTCGATCTGCCCGAGGACTTCGCACTCGACCAGCCGCTCTCGCCGTTTTTGCTTGCCGCGCTGGAGTTGCTCGATCCCGAGAGCGAGACCTATACCATGGATCTAATCTCAATGGTCGAGGCAACGCTCGAGGATCCCAAGCAGGTATTGCGCGCACAGGAGCGCGCCGCGCGCGACCGCACCATGGCCGAGATGAAGGCCGACGGCATCGAGTATGAGGAGCGTCTGGAGCGTATTCAGGACGTCACGTACGAAAAACCGCTCGAGGATTTGCTCGACGCCGCCTTTGACAAGTACTGCCAGGAAGTACCCTGGGCCAACGACTACCAGCTCTCGCCCAAGAGCGTCCTGCGCGACATGCTGGAGAGCGCGAGCGACTTTAAGGGTTACATTCAAAAGCTCGGCATCGCCCGCTCCGAAGGCATTCTGCTGCGCTACCTGGCAGAGGCCTACCGTTCTCTCGACCGTACCGTGCCCATCGAAAAGCGCGACGAGCGCCTTTGCGACATCATTTCGTGGCTCGGCTTTGTGGTGCGCTCGGTCGACTCGAGCCTGGTGGACGAGTGGGAGAACGCCGGCAACCCGGCGGCCCTCGACGCCGCACCGCCGCAGGGCATCGACGAAGTCGTGGCTGACCGCCGCGGCTGCACGCTGCTGGTGCGCAACGCGCTCTTCCGCCGCGTGACCCTTGCCGCCCGCGGGCACGTGCGCGACCTAGGCGAGCTCGACGACGACTGGGGCATGAGCGAGATCCGCTGGCAAAAAGCACTCGACGCTTACCACGAGCAGCACGAGGAGATTCTCACCGACGGCGACGCGCGCTCCTCTGCTATGTTCTCGATCGACGAGTCCGACGAGAAGGCGCTCCACGTGTGGCACGTGCACCAGATTTTTGCCGACGAGGACGGCGACCACGACTTTGGTATCATGGGCGATGTCGATCTGGACGCCACGCAAGACGGTGGCGAGGTCATCTTCAAGAACTACCGCGTCGGTTTTATCGAGGATTTGCTCGAGGATTAGCCAAGCATATTGGGACGAAACGAAGCGGGGCTGTTGGCAACATCGCCAGCAGCCCCGCTTTTTCACTATCCGCTATGCCTTACTCGGCATCCTCGACCTCATACGAATCCGCCTCGGCTGGCTCCTCGTTTGTCTCTGGCGCAGCCTCGCGCGCCTCGTCAAACGCTGCCTTCATGGTCTTGTTGCCCCATGTGAGCTTGCGAATGGTAAGCTCATCGGCCTTGTTGTGGGCCAAGCGTAGGTTCTCGGTGCTGCGGCGCAAGTCGTCCTTGGTCTTCTCGAGCTGCTTAATGGCGGCATCGATCTCCTTGATTGCCGACTCGAATTGCTTGCTCGCCAGGTTGTAGTTGCGCGAGAAGCCATCCTTGAACTTCTCCATCTTGGCTTCGAAGTTCGTGACATCGATATTCTGCTGTTTGTACTCCGCCAGTTCCTGCTTATAGCGAAGCGAACCCATGGCGGCGTTGCGCAGCAGCGTAATCATGGGAATGAAAAACTGTGGGCGGATCACGTACATCTTCTCGTAGCGATAGCTCACGTCCACGATTCCTGCGTTATAAAGCTCGCTCTCGGGCTCGAGCAACGTGCAGAGCACCGCATACTCGCAGCCTTTCTGGCGGCGATCATGATCGAGTTTCTTAAAGAAATCCTCGTTCTTGTGTTTGGTCGCGGTCTCGTCGTTCTCGTTTTTCATCTCGAACATGATCGAAATGATCTCGTTGCCGCTCTCGTCACACTCGCGGAAGATAAAGTCGCCCTTGGTACCCTCGGATGCATCGTTATCCTTCTCGAAATACGCGTTGGGAAACGCCGTCATGCGCAGGCGGTTAAACTCGGTCTCACAGTGCTGCTCGAGCGACTCGCCCACCATCTTGGTGGACAGGCGGACCTTCATGTCCTTAAGGCGCTCAATCTCTTCATCCTTGTAGCGAATCAGTTCCTCGTTCGCGCGCTTGGTCTGCGCAAGTTCGAGCTCGTGTGCCGCCTTGGCCTGCTCCTCGCGTGAATCGCGCACCGCCAGCTCACTCGTGAGCTTGGCGCGGGCCTCGTCACGCTCACGCTCCGCCGCGGCGACCGCCTCCGATAGGTTCATCTTGGCCGTCAGTTCCTGTTCGCGCAGCTGAGCACGCAGACCCTCGGCCTCCTGCTCGGACTGAGCCTTTGCGACGGAAAACTTCTCCTGAACCTTCGCGCGATAGTCAGCAAGCGTACGTTCGGCCTCGCTGCGAGCGGCCTCGAGCTCACGCTGCGACTCGGCCGCAGCAGCAGCAAGCGCCATCTCCTGGGCCTTGTCCGCCGCGGCGAGCCTGGCTTGCAGCTCGGCAATCTGGGCATCACGTGCGGACAGGTCGTTTTGAGCAGCATTGCGTGCCGCTGCCTCGGCAAGCCTGGCTTCATCATCTTTGCGCCCCAACTGCGCACGCAGGTTGTCGATTTCGCGCTGCAGTTCGGCATTCTCCTTTTGAGCATCGGCGCGGGCCTCAACCGCCGCACGCTGGCTTGCACTCTCGCGCTCTGCGGCAGCGCCCTCGAGCTTGGCGCGCAGCTCGGCAAGCTCGGCATCGCGCTTGGCAACCTCTTGTGCCAGCTCCTGGGCCGCGGCGTTCTTCTGCTCGACAAGCTGAGCATCGCGTTGAGACTCCGCCTCCTGCAGGGCAGACGCCGAACGCGAACGCTCAAGCTCCAGCGCCTGCTCGCCCTCGCGTCGAGCCGCCGCTACGCGCTCATCCAGGTCACGCGAGAACTCGGCATCGCGCACTTGCTTGACGATATCTGCATAGCCGGACGCATCGACCTTAAACACTTCGCCGCAATGCGGGCACTTGATCTCGTTCATGGCAGCTCCTCGATGGACGCAAATTTAAACCGTCTACACTCTACCGCGCCGCGCGGACAAAAAAGGCGCCGCTGCCATAATGGCAACGGCGCCAGAACCACCACAAAGGTGCCTGTCCCCTTCGTGGCGGTTTGCGAGCTACAGGCCAAAGAAATTCAGGATCTGGTCTCGGCTTACGGGCTTGTAGTTGTTGGCGTCGAGGCCCACATCGTAGCGGTAAATAGGGCGCTCGCGATCGCGGTTGCGCGCGTTGACGCGGTCTCCCCTGCTGTGGATATGTCCGTGCAGCATGATGGCACCGCGCGCCTTGCCATTCCAGCTGAGCATGGGGTAGTGGCTCATCACCAGACGATGGCCCTTGGCATAGCCCGGGGCAACCTCCAGGTAATCGCGCACCTCATCCCAAATGTGCGGCGCGTCCGGATCTTCCCAATCGCCGTCATGGTTGCCACGAATGAGCGCCACGTTCTGGCATTTGATACGCTCGCGCAGGCGCACTGCCTCCGCCAGGGGCAAACGATAGGTAAAGTCACCCAAAATGTAGAGACGGTCGTCCGTCGCCACGCACTTATTGATGGCATCGATGACCTTGCGGTTCATCTCCTCGACCGAATCAAACGGCCGATCCATATCGTGCAAGATATTCGTATCGCCCAGGTGCAGGTCGGCGGTAAACCACATCATCGTCTGTATCCTCATTTCGCAACGTGTCTAACACGTGCCTAGTATACAGACGCTTTGGCGCGTCGGTTAGCCAAAGAGCCCACCGAACGGACCTCGGCGGCGTTTGTCTTTCTTTTTCGACGCGTCACCCTGGGCGTTCTTGTCCTGCCGCTTCTTCCGGTCCTGCTCCAACTCATCGTCATCGAGCAGCATATCCCACTCAAACGGATCGTCTGTCAGATCGAACAGGTCGTCGTCATCAACCATGACCGCCTCCATTGCCGACTAGCGGGCATCCACCACATAGAGGCCAACGCGCACCTGATGCCACGGGCTGCGCTCGGGAGCAACCTGCTGCACACGGGCTTCAAATACGTCCTCATGCCCGTAATACATCATCAAGGACAGCGGGCCAACCTCGTCTCCCGGAACATAGCCAAGCTTGGTCTTGCCATAATAGATCGCAACCGCCTCAGGGTCGTGAGGATTATCACGTTCGGCACGCAGCGTCAGTTTATCGCCCGCTTTAAGATCGCCCAAGACCAAGGCGCCGTCGGCATACTGAAATCCCGCAATGTGAAACGACAGAAGAACACGTGAAGGCTCGTACATAGCAGCTCCTCTAACGGCCGGGATACCCGGCACTCAACCTTATCGAGAAGTCTACGGGCCCGTGCGGACATAAATTCATCCTTATCTGATTCTAATGCACAAACATGCGCACGAACTTGTGCTTCCAGCTTGCATAAGGGGCATAGCGGAATGGCACGTCCAACCACGTTGCCTTGTTCACGATGCTCTTCTTGTGGCTAAACGTATCGAAGCTCTCGCGTCCATGGTACTGCCCCATACCGCTCGCACCCATGCCGCCAAAGCCCATATGGCTCGTAGCCAAATGCATGATGGTGTCGTTGACGCAGCCGCCGCCAAAGGGCACGTAGCGCACAAAGCGCTGCTGAGCCGCACGGTCCTGGCTAAAGATATACAGGGCCAGCGGCGTCGGACGATCCGTAATAAACGTCTCGGCCTCGTCTAGGCTCTCAAACGTCAGCACCGGCAAAATGGGACCGAAGACTTCCTCCTGCATCACGGCGTCATCGGGGGACACGCCGTCCAAAATCGTCGGCTCGATCTTGAGCGAAGTCTCGCGCGCGGTACCTCCCAGCACAACCTTATCGGAGTCGATCAGCCCGCGTACGCGCACGAAATGCTTGGCGTTGACGATATGCCCGTAGTCCTCGTTATCGAGCGGATGCTCGCCAAACATACGGCGGACCTCCTCCTTGATGAGGCCCAGCAGCTCGTCGTGCACGCTCGTATCGACCAGCAGGTAGTCGGGCGCCACGCAGGTCTGTCCCACGTTGAGCCATTTACCAAAGGCGATACGCCGTGCCGCAACCTTCAAGTTTGCCGTCGCATCCACAATGCAGGGACTCTTTCCGCCCAGCTCAAGCGTCACGGGCGTAAGGTTTTTACTTGCGCGCTCCATGACGAGCTTGCCGACCGGAACGCTACCGGTAAAGAAGATCTTGTCCCAGCGCTCATCGAGCAGCGCCTCGTTTTCGGCCCGCCCGCCCTCGACAACCATCACCAGGCGCGGATCAAATGCCTCTTCACAGATTTGCTTGAGCACCGCACTCGATGCCGGAGCATAGGCGCTCGGCTTGATGACCACAGTATTACCCGCGGCAAGGGCGCCGGCGAGTGGCTCGAGCGTCAGCAAAAACGGGTAGTTCCAGGGCGCCATAATGAGTGTGACGCCATAGGGCACGGCTTGCGTTTTGCACACGCTCACGGCATTGGCAAGGTCACACAGACGCAGGCGCGGACGACTCCATCGAGCCACGTGAGCGATCTGATGACGAATCTCGGAAAGCGAGGTGCCGATCTCGCACATATAGGCCTCGTCATGCGACTTTCCCAAATCGGTCTTGAGCGCATGGGCGATATCGATCTCGTGTGCCCGCACCGCCTCGCGCAGGCGCACGAGGGCGCGGCGTCGAGCATCGACATCAAACGTGGCGTGCGTCTTAAAATAGGCGCGCTGATCGGCAACGATGCGCGCGATTTCCTCGGTGTTCATGGACCCTCCTAGTTCTCGTCCTCAAACATACCACCTGCGATAACTTCGTACATATGCTCGAGTTCCAAACGGTCCATTAAAAGCGGAACGGGGTACAGGGGATTGGCCTCGGCATCGGCGTGCGTTGCCATTTCGGGAATGTCGGAGCGGCGAATGCCTGTCACATATTTGGGGATACCCAGGGCAACGTTCATGCGGTCGACCCAATCGATAAAGGCCTCGGCCGCAAGACCGTCCTGCGCGGTAGCCGGCGCAATGCCCGCCATGCGAGCAAGATCGGCGAGCTTGGGGGCGGCGGCGTCACCATAAGCGCGGAGCATGTGCGGCAGGATGATCGCGTTGGCCAAGCCGTGCGGAATCCCGTATCGGCCGCCCAGACTGTGCGCGATGGCGTGAACGTATCCCACATAGGAGCGGGTAAACGCAACGCCCGCCTTATACGCCGCCGAAAGCATATTGCGACGCGCACGTATGTCGTCGCCATACTCATAGGCCTCGAGCAAATTGTCGTGGATGAGCTGCACCGCCTGGCGCGCCATCTTGCGCGTGTAGGGCGTGGTGCTACGGCCGATAAAGGCCTCGACGGCATGCGTCAGGGCATCCATGCCCGTCTGCCCCGTAATGGAGGCGGGCAGGCCGCGCGTAAACTCGGGGTCGAGCACCGCAAAGCGCGGGATAAGCACAAAGTCGTTAATGGGGTACTTGTAGTGCGACTCGTCATCGGTAATGACCGCTGCGAGCGTGACCTCGCTACCCGTACCTGCCGTGGTGGGAACGGCGATGAGCAGCGGCAGGCGACGATGAACGCGCAGCAGGCCGCGCATCTTGTTGATGGGCTTGTTTGGCTGTGCGATGCGTGCGCCCACGCCCTTGGCACAGTCCATGGCCGAGCCGCCGCCAAAGCCGATAATGGCCTGACAGGCGCTCTCGCGATACAGGGACGCCGCTTCCTCCACGTTTGAGACCGTGGGGTTCGCACGCGTTTCGGCATAGACCGTAACGCCAATTCCCTTGGACGCGAGCGCCGTCTCGAGCGGCGCCGTGAGCCCCAGACGGGCAATACCGGGATCCGTCACGATAAGAACCCGCTGTATCGAGCGCTTTTGAAGCACCGCGGGCACGTCCTCGGCATGCTCCAAAATGCGCGGCTCGGTATAGGGCAGGATCGGCAATGCGATGCGAAAAACCGTCTGATATGTTCGGCACCAGGCACGACGGGCTAGATGCATAAAGGAAACTCCTTCATTTGTTGATAGGTCAACATTTGCTCGACCGATTGTACTCATCGGAGGTCTCGAGCGGCCTGGCAATCGTTAATCAATCAACATCTTCACATGCCTAAAATTTTTTATTAAAAATCATTCCTAATAGGCTTCACATTTGGTTGCATTTATGGATAATAGAACTCGTCAAGACGCACGTCCGGAGAGGGCCCTTACGGGACCGGACGAGCGCTCCATCGCCATCGATCGAAAGGATCGAATCATGAAGTTTGTTTGCCCCGTTTGCGGTTATGTGGAAGAGTTCGACGGCGACCAGCTGCCCGAGGATTTCAAGTGCCCCCAGTGCGGCGTTCCCGGCTCTCGCTTCCTAAAGCAGGAGGAGGGTCAGCTCGAGTGGGCTGCCGAGCACGTCGTGGGCGTCGCCAAGATGGAGGGCGTCTCCGAGGACATCGTTGCTGACCTGCGCGCCAACTTTGAGGGCGAGTGCTCCGAGGTCGGTATGTACCTGGCCATGGCTCGCGTCGCTCATCGCGAGGGCTATCCCGAGATCGGCCTGTACTGGGAGAAGGCTGCGCACGAGGAGGCCGAGCATGCCGCCAAGTTCGCCGAGCTCCTGGGCGAGGTTGTGACCGACTCCACCAAGAAGAACCTCGAGATGCGCGTTGAGGCCGAGAATGGCGCCACCGCCGGCAAGACCGATCTTGCCAAGCGCGCCAAGGCCGCTGGCCTCGATGCCATCCACGACACCGTGCACGAGATGGCTCGCGACGAGGCTCGCCACGGCAAGGCTTTCGCCGGTCTGCTCAAGCGCTACTTTGGCTAAGCCAGCCGCCTGAGAGATAATCTCTAGCTCGATGAGGCCCGGACCGCATGGTTCGGGCCTTTTTCGTGACTCACGAACTTGTTAACGCCCTGAAACAGGACCGCCTTCGGCATCGGCTTCTCGTCAAAAACTAAGTGAGTAGACTTTTTTGAACTTGCCGAGCAGGCCATCCATATCACTTTATAAAGCCGCAGGTAAATGCCTTGTTACAAAACGGCCTGGTCACCAAAGTGCCAAAAGTCTACTCACTTAGAACCGCAGCCGTCCACGATCGAGCTGTTTTGTGTCTAACGGGCATCTTTCCGTCGATTACTCCCAATTTTGTCCAGTCAACGAATAGTTCGGACCGGAGTAATGTCTCAGCCCTTTGCTCATCTGAACTTTTATCACGATATTCAGCATCGAGCATCCTGCATACGGCCTTAACGATCGCGCGGAATTTATCCTCATCGAATATCTGTCTGTGTGTCAGGAGAAGTACATCGTAGCCCATGGCCTGAAGGGCCGTCATGCGGTCAGCGTCACGCAAGCCGTCCCCTGCGCGCCCGTGCGAGGCCTTTCCCTGACATTCAATGGCCACCTGTCGCGCTCCGTCCGGCGAAGACAGAAGCAGGTCGATAAAGACGCGGGACTTTCCCACAATCGCTCGAGCACTTGCACCTAGCCTCACTTCGACATTGAGCTCTATGCCGCAAAAACCTTCGCCCCCTAGTGTTCGCGGCAGTGCAAACAACAAATACGCCTCGACCTCAAAGGGCGATGCGGCGCCCAGCGGAACGAAACGCGACACCGCCATAAATCGCTTGCCGTACCGCATCCCGTAAACATCTGAACAAAAACGGTCGAGGTCTCCGCTCAAAACCAAAGCGTCGCGACGCCATAAATCTGAAGCGACGCCATCCTCGGACGGACAGCGTGTCCAGCCCGAAGTTGTCGAAATCGCGCCCGAATCAATTGCACGCGAAAGCTCCGCCTCAAGTGCCGCCGGCAGGGCACACACCGCAAACAAGCCGCACATCTCCGCCAATACCAAAAGAAGCTGAAGATCCGTCAGATGCCGCAACATGATGAATGCCGTCAGTAGAGGAGACGTAATCAAAAACCCATGCTCCGTTTCCAGCACGGATTCCCTGGGAAGCTCACCAAGAAACAGCCGCTGCCTAATGCTGGCAGGACAAGTCCGTTTGTTTCTCGTCCGAACCAATGTATACAACGGATAACCGAGCGCGACCGCAGCCGTCGGGTTGCGGGCGAGATCATATCGCTGCCGGTCTTCTTCCGGTCGTGGAAGCGGCGGACACAAAGCGCGGACTTGAGGAGGCAAACGCCAGTACCTAAAAGCTGATATGTCACAAAGTAGATCCTTCATAGGCACAGGAAAACACGAATTTCAACCCAGTCAGTCACGCATTGGCGCGAACGCACCAAAAATGGCGCCGAACGGACTGCCAAGTTTTCAACAGCCCTCCCCAACTGGCCAAAAGCTTGCCGAGAGCTGGACGAAGCCCTGTTGAAAACCCCATTTTTTTCTCATGCAGGAGCTTTGCGCGGCAAGTGAGTAGACTTTTTTGAACATCCCGAGCAGGCCGGTCATCCTGCTTTTCAAAACCGCAGGTAGATAGCTTGTTACAAAACTGCCTGGTCGCCAAAGTGCTAAAAGTCTACTCACTTAGGTTGCAGAGTGCCCCCCATTAGCTGCAATTCCAAGGTAGTTAGTACTTTTGGACTCAGATCGTCATACTGAACAAGAATTTGAGTTGAGTTTTCAGGGACAGATGCGCCATCGGCACACCAAAAACAGTCACCGATATCGATAAAAGGGATGCTCGAGCGCGTGAGGGCCCGTGCAAAAGTGCTTCCGCCCGTTCCACGCTCCGCAACCACGATACAGTAAAGGCCCGCGTCTGCATGATCGATCGAAACCTCCCCTGCCGGAAACGTTTTCCGTACAAGCGCCGCCAGGCCATCACGCGCCCCACGAGCACGAACGCGCACGCGGTTCACATGTCGCTCGTAATCACCCGATTCCAGCAAACGCGCCAAGGCAACCTGATCAACAGAACTTACCGACGAGGCGTAGAAACCAAGGTTGCGTTTAAACCTCTCCATTAGTTCATCGGGCAGCACCATGTACGCCAAACGTAACGCCGATGAAAGGCTCTTCGAAAACGTGTTGGTGTAGATAACCGACTGGGCGGCATCGATCGACGCGAGCGCGGGAATCGGCTTGCCGGCAAGGCGAAACTCACAATCAAAGTCGTCTTCGATGAGATACCGACCTGGCCGCTCGGCGGCCCAGCTCAGCAACGCATAGCGACGTGCAATGCTCGTCACAAGACCGGTCGGATACTGATGAGACGGCATCAGGTGAAGGACATCGGTCCCGGTTTTCTGCAGCGCGCTCAAGTCCACGCCCTCAGCATCCAACGGGACATGCCGCACTTCGCAACCCATGGCCTGATAGATGCGCGTCAAGCGCAAATAGCCTGGATCCTCGACGGCATACACCTTGTCCGCGCCAAGCAACTGAACCAACATGGTATCGAGCAGCTGGGCGCCCGCACCGATAACGATATTGTCGGGATTGACATTCATGCCCCTTGTCCCGCGCAGATGGTGCGCAATCGCACGTCGCAGTCGAGCGGTGCCCTGCGCCGGTGCGGGCGAAAAGATTTCACGTTCGTCTTCGGACGTCAGCGTCGCCCGTAGCGCACTTTGCCAAAGCCGCGCCGCCTCCAAAGCGGAAGGAGAAAGTGCGTCGAATCGCTCTGCCTGCCCCATGGCATCATGCGCGCTGGGACCAACAGGGACAGCATCTCGGTCGATGTCCTCCGCAGCCGAAGCCAAAACCGGTGCATCCGGAAGTTCGCAAGCGTAGTAGCCACGACGCGGCATTGAGCAAATATAGCCCTCGGCAAGCAACTGGCTATATGCATTCTCGATAGTAATGACACTGATTCCCAGATGACTGGCAAAGGCGCGCTTAGACGGAAGATGCTCCCCCGCCGCAATACGGCCAGCAACAATATCATCGCGAATTTGCTGGTAAACATACTCATAAAGCGATGCCTCGCCGCGTTTTTCCAAATTGTAGTCAAGCATGAGTTTGTCACCTGACCTTATTAAGTCATTCATTCTGGTATTAGTCTGACTTTGTAATTATCTCGAAAACTGAGTATTTCGCCATACCCAGCTCCCCGATAGGATGTTCCGTCAAGCAATGCACATGCCAACCAAGGGAGCAACCATGGCAGAACAGACCAACAAGGCCGATCGCGTCAAACTCAATCGCGAGCTCGCGCAGATGCTCAAGGGCGGCGTCATCATGGACGTCACCACGCCCGAGCAGGCACGCATCGCCGAGGAGGCGGGCGCCTGCGCCGTCATGGCGCTCGAGCGCATCCCGGCCGACATCCGCGCCGCAGGCGGCGTGTCGCGCATGAGCGACCCCAAGATGATCAAGGGCATCCAGGAGGCCGTCTCCATCCCCGTCATGGCCAAGTGCCGCATCGGTCACATCGTCGAGGCGCAGATCCTGCAGGCCGTCGAGATCGACTACATCGATGAGTCCGAGGTTCTCTCCCCTGCCGACGACGTCTATCATATCGACAAGACCCAGTTTGACGTGCCGTTTGTCTGCGGCGCCCGTGATCTGGGCGAGGCGCTGCGCCGTGTTGCCGAAGGCGCCACGATGATTCGCACCAAGGGTGAGCCGGGTACGGGCGACGTCGTTCAGGCCGTGCGTCACATGCGCAAGATCCAAAAGCAGATCCGTGACGTTGTTGCCCTGCGCGACGACGAGCTCTTTGAGGCAGCCAAGCAGCTGCAGGTTCCGGTCGAGCTGGTGCGCGAGGTCCATGCCACGGGCAAGCTCCCCGTCGTAAACTTTGCCGCCGGCGGCGTAGCGACCCCCGCCGACGCCGCGCTGATGATGCAGCTGGGCGCCGAAGGCGTCTTTGTCGGCTCGGGCATCTTTAAAAGCGGCGACCCCGCCAAGCGCGCAGCCGCCATCGTCAAGGCCGTGGCAAACTTCACCGATGCCAAACTCATCGCCGAGCTTTCGGAAGACCTGGGCGAGGCCATGGTGGGCATCAACGCCGACGAAATCGAGATCATCATGGAGGAACGCGGGCGCTAGTCCAGCAGAAGGGATCGCACATGAGCGATTACGCAGACCAGACGGTCGCCGTGCTGGCGGTCCAAGGCGCTTTTGCCGAGCACGAGGCAAGGCTATCCGAGCTGGGCGCACGCTGTATTGAGCTAAGGCAGGCGGCTGATTTGAAGCAGGACTTTGACCGTCTGGTACTTCCCGGCGGCGAGTCTACCGTTCAAGGGAAGCTGCTTGATGAGCTTGGCATGCTCGAGGAGCTTCGCACCCACATTGTTGAAGGCATGCCCGTCCTTGGCACCTGCGCCGGCTTGATTCTATTGGCGCGCGATCTTGCCGCACACGACGATAAGGGAACGCCGCGCCTAGCAACCATGAACGTACTCGTTGAGCGCAACGCTTATGGCAGACAGCTCGGCAGTTTTCGCACCAAGGGCCAGGTAGACGGCATCGACGGTGAAGTGCCGCTGACGTTTATCCGCGCGCCCCGCATCGTCGAGGTCCACGGCGACGCCAAGGCCTTGGCAGAGGTCGATGGCCGCATCGTCGCCGCCCGCGAGGGCAACCAGCTCGGCGTAACCTTCCACCCCGAACTCGATAAAGACACCCGCCTCCACGAACTGTTCCTACAAATGTAGGCGGAATAGAAACGAGCGTGGATTTTCGCACACACAACAAATGAGAGTGGATAATCTCCCACTTTGAGCTCGAACACAGGCCCAAACCGGGAGATTATCCACTCTCATGCTATGTAGTCGTTTAAGAACGTCCATTACAGTCGAAATTGTCA
>NZ_QSHS01000009.1:0-343 GCF_003467795.1 Collinsella sp. AM36-4AA | reverse complement strand
GGGGACGTTCTTAAATGACTAGTCGAACAAGAACGTCCATTACAGTCGAAATTGTCAGCCCGGGACCGTCTCGGGCTACGATTGAGGCGCGCCCAGAACGGGCCGCCGACCGGGCGCCCGCGCACGGCCGAACGTCCCTGCCCCCGAGAGGGCCCGTTGGGTGCTGCCGGCGCGGGACGCGCCGCCCCCGACGGCTGATAGGAAAGTGCCGGGCAGGTGCCGCGGCTGGTAATGTGAGTGCCGAGGGGGAGGCCATCCGGTCGAACGACTACCGGAAGGATACCACCGTGAAAGCGCCATCCACCAGGCCCGCGGCCGTGCTCGGCCTGGACGTCGGCAAGTC
>NZ_QSHS01000008.1:0-71775 GCF_003467795.1 Collinsella sp. AM36-4AA | reverse complement strand
AGCCGTCCAAGTTTTGGGGTGCAGTTCATATCCGGTCCCCGTTTGTGATATCGACAACTTCGACGCGCCGCTACGAGATATTGCCCAAAAACGCCTTGGTACGCTCGCTCTTGGGATGGTCGAAGACCTCACTCGGCGTGCCCTCTTCCACGATAACGCCGCCGTCCATAAAGACGACGCGATCGGCAACATCGCGGGCAAAGCCCATCTCGTGCGTCACGACGATCATGGTCATGCCGTCGCGGGCCAGGTCGCGCATAACGCCCAATACGTCGCGGACAAGCTCGGGGTCGAGTGCCGACGTCGCCTCGTCAAAGAGCATGACGTGCGGGTTCATCGACAGGGCGCGGGCGATGGCCACGCGCTGCTGCTGGCCGCCCGAAAGCTGGCTCGGCATAAAGTCGATGCGCTCGGCAAGACCAACCTTGGTCAGCTCCTCAACGGCAATCTTCTCGGCCTCTTCCTTGCTGCGCTTGAGCACCTTTTGCTGCGCAAGCATGACGTTCTTTTTGACCGACAGGTGCGGGAACAGATTGAACTGCTGGAACACCATACCCAGATGCGTACGCACCTTGTTAAGGTCGACGCCCTTGGCGCACACGTCCACGCCCTCAACGACAATCGAGCCGCTCGTAGGTTGCTCTAGACGATTGATACAGCGCAGCATCGTCGACTTGCCCGAGCCCGAGGGGCCCAGGACCACGACGACCTCGCCCTTGTGCACATCAAGATCGATGTCGCGCAGGACCACGTTATCGCCAAAGGCCTTCTGGAGATTCTTGATGCTGACGACGACCTCGTTCGAGTTATTGGTTTCGCTCATAATAGAACCTCCTTACAGACCAGCGATATGGTCGGCGGGCGTCGCGACAACCTGTCCGGCGCTCTTGGTGGGACGCTTCTTTTTGGTTTCGGCCGTACCCAGCAGCCTCGCCTCAAGACCGCTCACCAAGCGCGCAAGCGGCAGGGTAATGATCAGATAGAACAGGGCGGCAACCACATACGGCGTGATGGAGCCCGTCGTGGCCACGATGGTACGGGCGTTCATGACGATCTCGACCACGCCCACGGCAGCGAGCAGCGACGTATCCTTGTAAAGCAGGATAAACTCGCTGGTCAGCGTAGGAAGGACATTGCGGAACGTCTGCGGAATCATAACGTAGAGCAGTGTCTGGAAGGCATTCATGCCCAGCGATCGAGCAGCCTCGTTTTGACCCTTGGGGATCGACTGAATACCGGCGCGGAAGATCTCGCACAGGTACGCAGACGAGTTCATGGCCATAACGATAACGCCCAAGACATAGTCGTCCACCTTGACGCCGGCAAGCGGCAGGCCAAAGAACGCGATATAGATCTGCAGGAACGCCGGCGTACCACGGATGATATTCACATAGATGCCGGCAAGGCAACGCAGGATGCGCGACTTGGAGATGCGCATGAGCGACAGGGCGAAGCCAAAGGGAATGGCCAACGGAAATGCCACGAGCACGATCGAGAGCGACATAAGGAAGCCCTTGAAGACGATCGGCAGGCTCTGGACCAAAATGACCGGGTTCAGGAACAAGCGGAGGAACATATTTGAGTTCCACGCCTCGACCCACGGCTGCTCCTTAAGGTCGGCCAGGAAGTTATCGAATGCCGTCACGCCCTTAATCTCCACCGAGGGCATCTTGGAGATCTTCTTGGTTGAGCCGTCGGCGAGCGTATAGGTGCCGCTGAAGGCCTCATCGCCGCCCTCGACGGGGAAGGTCACGCCGTAAACCTCAACACGGAAAAAGCCGCCGGCAGGCGCCGTCTCGCCAAAGTCGATCTTGAGCGTCTGGCCATCGGCCTTGCACGTGGGCTTCATGGGCGTACGGTCCATGAGGTCCTCGCCCGAGAGCATCGTCAATCGCGTGTCATCGGTACCAAACGTCGTGCCGTCGACAAACGTCAGCGAAAGACCGCTCAGCTCCTCGTCGGCATCGGCCTGAACTTCCCAGGTAATGCGCGTCTCGGTGCCGCCGACCACAGCGCTGCCCGAACCGGTGTTGGGTCGGGCGGTAATCTTTGCGGTCTCAAGCGCCTGGGCGGTCGTGGGCGCATATGCCCCCGCGCACACCAGCGCGAGCGCCACGGCCATGACGCAGGCTAGCTTTTGGAGCAAAGCGGGCAGTGAAAAACGCTGCTCCGTGGCCCCTTTGTTCAATCGAGACAAGGTGGCTCCTATCGTAGAAGTTGCCGGCAAAACAAGACGGAAGCGCGGTCCGTCGAGAGAAGCGCAAAGGCCCTCTCCGCAAAACGGAAAGGGCCCGCACGCAATCAAGCATTAATTTACTTGATGCTGTACTTAGCCATGAGGGCGTCGACGGTACCGTCATCGGTCAGGTCCTTGATGGCCTGATTGATGTCGTCCTTGAGCTTGGTGTTGCCCTGGTTGATGGCGATGGCGTACTCCTCGCCGGTGCTGATCTGCTTGATGGTCTGGCAGGTGTTGAACTGCTCGGCGGTCAGCTGGCTGGCAACGGAGCGGTTGGTGACTACGGCGTCGCCTTTATCGGATTGCAGGGCGCTGAAGCACTCGGTGGCGTCCTTGTAGGGGACGATCTTGGCCTTGGGGAAGTTCTCCTGGGCAAAGGCCTCGGCGGTCGAGCCAGACTGGACGATGATGGTAGCGTCGGCGTTGTTGAGCTTCTCGCTGTAGTTGTCGGCCGTGATGTCGGTGTTATCGACCTTGGTCACGATAGCCTGATCGTCCATGTAGTAGGAATCAGAGAAAGTGACTTCCTTCTCACGCTCGGGCGTGTCGGTGATAGCCGCGATGGAGACGTCATACTTGGCGCCCGAAGCGACGCCCGGAACCAGCGTGTCAAAGTCATTGTTGACATACTCGACATCCAGGCCCAGCTTATCGCCGATAGCCTTGATGAGTTCAAGGTCAAAGCCTTGATAATCGCCGTTGTCATCCTTGTACTCAAACGGAGCGTACTCGGCAGAGGTACCGACGGTCAGCGTACTGTCCTTGACGAGCGCGTACTCCTTGGAGCCGTCGACCTTCTCGACCTTAGCATCGTCAGAGCTGCTGGAACCGGCATCAGAACCAGAGGTGGCGTTGGACGAGCCGCAGCCCGTCAGAGCGAGGGCGAGCGCCATAGCACCCGTGGCGGCAAATGCGCCAAGCTTCTTCAGCTTCATAATCAGTCTCCTTCCAATGACCCCACGTGATTCAGAGGTCTGCAAAAACTGTGGGTTATTATGCACCCGCTTGGAAGAATCTGCAATCAGAAAACTGATTGAAACAAACCCATAACGTGAATGGAGCACTCCACTTTATGGCAGGCATTACTGCTGCAACGACCTTAACAGTTTGATTTCAGTCGCATAACCTGCAAGTTCGTTCGGTGTCTCCAAAATGAATGGCAATGCGCGCAAGCGGCCATTCGATACAATATTCTGCATAACTCGCATACCTCCGCCAAATTCTTCACTACCCAGGTAGCCTTTGCCGATGCACTCGTGACGATCCTTATGAGCGCCGCAGGGGTTCTTGGAGTCATTGATATGCACGGCGCGCAAGCGCTCGATACCCACCACACGATCGAACTCGTCAAGCACGCCGTCAAGATCGCGGACGATGTCATAGCCGGCATCATGCACATGGCAGGTGTCCAAGCAAACGCCCAGCTTGGCCGACAGCTCGGGGTGCTTGTCGGCAACGCCCTGGATGATGAGAGCCAGCTCCTCAAAGCTGCGGCCCACCTCGGTGCCCTTGCCGGCCATGGTCTCGAGCAGCACCGTCGTCTGCTGGCCCTCAAACATCACCTTGCACAGAGTTTCGACGATCATCTGAATGCCAGCGTCGGAGCCCTGCCCCACATGCGCACCGGGGTGGAAGTTGTAGTAGTTGCCGGGCAGCGCTTCCAGGCGCTGCAGGTCCTCTGCCATGGCCTCCAGGGCAAACTCGCGCGCCCGCTCTTTGGCCGAGCAGGGGTTATAGGTATACGGAGCATGAGCCACGAGCGGACCAAAATCGTTTTGCTCCATAAGCTCGCGCAGGGCTGCCACGTCATCCATGTCAAGGTCTTTCGCCTTGCCGCCGCGCGGGTTGCGCGTAAAGAATGCAAAGGTATTGGCGCCAATGGACAGCGCCGTCTCCCCCATCGCCCGATAGCCCTTCGTCGTGGATAGGTGACACCCGATCGTCAGCATCCCCAGCTCCCCCTCATCAGTTGCGGTGAAATACGGTCTATTGGTGCCTTATTTTGGCGCAAACAGACCGTATTCCACCGCACGTTATAAAAGGGTCATGAGGAGCGCGTTTTGCCGAAGGCCTTAAGCGCCGCCGTCACGGGGCCGGGCTGAAAACGGCGGCGTACGGCGTCCAAGCGCCCGGGGATATCGATGTGCTGCGGACAATGCCGCGCGCATTTGCCGCATTTGACGCAATTGCTCACCAACTTGGGCTCGCTTGTGCGCACCGCGCTCGCCGTAAAGTACTGCGATAGACCCGTAAACCAGCTGTGCGCATAGCTTGCGTTGTAGGCGGCAAAACACCCAGGGATATTGATGCCTTTAGGGCACGGCATGCAATAGCCACATCCCGTGCAGGGCACGCGATTCGATTTTTCAAACTCCGTCAGCACGTGCGCGATGGCATCGAGCTGAGTAGCTGTCATCGAATCCGGCAGGGCTCGGTCAGCCAGCGCCGCGTTCTCATCCACTTGCGCGGTATCGGTCATACCCGAAAGCAGCATCGTCACCTGAGGATGGTTCCACACCCACGAAAGCCCCCAGGCGGCAGGAGTGCGCAAATGCGGGTCACGGGCGCCATCGAGCACGGCGCGGGCCCGCGGCGGTAACTTGCCCGCTAGACGACCGCCCAGCAGCGGCTCCATCACAAACACCGCGAGCCCGCGCTCCGCAGCCGCCATGAGCCCTGCCGTTCCCGCTTGGTAGCGCTCGCCGGCATAGTTGTACTGGTTCTGGCAAAAATCCCAATCGTACGCGTCAAGCATCGTCAGAAAATCCGCCGCGCTGCCGTAATACGAAAAACCAATCTGGCGAATGCGCCCCGCCGCCTTTTGACGCGCGATCCAGTCCTCGATGCCCAGCGCCACCACACGTTCCCACTGAGCGGGCGAGGTGATGTTGTGCATAAGGTAATAGTCGATATGGTCGGTCCGCAGCCGACGCAGCTGCTCATCAAAGAAACGGTCGAAATCCCCCGTGCATACACACGAGGCGTGCGGCAACTTAGTCGCCAGCAACACCCGGTCGCGCAGCCCCAAGCGCTCAAGTGAGGCGCCCACGCACACCTCATTACCGGGATAGAGGTACGCGGTATCCAGATAATTAATCCCCTGCTCCACCGCACGGGAGATGATGGCATCGGCTGTCTTCGCATCCGGATGGCCCGGCGCACCGGGAAACCTCATACAGCCCAGGCCCAGAGCAGATATTCGGTTACCACTTTTGGAGTCAACGCGGTATTGCACGGACCCTCCCTTCGCCATCAGCGCTCGGCAAGGCGAAACACAATGGTCACGCGGCCGAAACATCGTGGAATCGCAATCGAGAACGTATCGTAACGCAGCAGAAATCGAGCTGTCACGGCACCGCATTAACATCAGCAAAAAGCCCAATGAAAAGAGGCGAGCGTGACCACGCGCGAGGACGCCTACCCCTACCCGAGCGAGCAATACATCCTTTCGGTCGACCGTTACCAGATCGAGGTCATGGACCATCTGGACGAGCTTCCCGCCACGGGTGCTGTCATCTTCTGCACTTTCCCCAAGGTGCGTGATGGCGTCGGATACCCCGCACGCGTCTTTGCGGTCTGCCCCGCGTCATAAGTTCCCGTGTTCCCATGCGTTTGTTCTTCTAAATACGGCTATCCGGCGCACACAACATGCTCCAGCGGCATACAATCCACCAGGCGCCCCGCACGCGGGCGCCTTTTTGTGAGGAGATGATTCACGTGCAGATCAACAAGGTTGTCTTTATCGGCAAGGGTGGCGTCGGCCTACTCTATGGCAGCATGATTGCCAAGACGCTCGGCAACGATGCCGTCGAATACATTATGGACGACGCCCGTTTCGAGCGTCACGCAGGCGACGCCCTTACGGTCAACGGCGAGCCCTGCGCACTCAAGTCCGTGCGCGTCAGTGAGGCAACGCCCGCCGATCTGGTCATTCTCACGGTCAAGACGACGGGACTCAACCAAGCACTCAAGACTATGGAGCGCGTCGTGGGACCCAACACGCTCATCGCCTCGCTGTGCAACGGCATTACGAGCGAGCAAAAGATTGCCGAGCGCTTTGGCTGGAAGCATACCGTTCTTGGTATTTGCCAGGGTATGGATGCCGTGTTCCTCGACGGCGCACTCACCTTTACCAATACGGGAGAGATTCGCTTTGGCGCGGCAGCAGGCACCGAGCCCGCAACCGTCACCGCCATCGACAAGCTCTGCACACGCTGCGGCATCGCCCATACCGTCGAGAGCGACATTGCGCACCGCATGTGGGCCAAACTCATGCTCAACGACGGCATCAACCAGACCTGTATGGCGTACGGCGGGACCTACGGAAGCGCCACGGAGCCGGGCTCCGAGCAGCGTCGCTGCTTTGTCTCTGCCATGCGAGAGACACTTGCGGTCGCCAATGCCGAGGGCATTGAGCTGACCGAGGCAGACCTGACGCAGATGGTGCACCTCATCGAAGGAATCGACCCCGCCGGTATGCCCTCGATGGCTCAAGACCGCGTCGCAAGGCGCAAAACCGAGGTTGATGAGTTCGCGGGCACCATTTGCCGCCTTGCCGCCAAACACGACATCCAAGTGCCGCAAAACGATTGGCTCTACCAGAGGATTCGCGAAATAGAAAGCAGCTGGTAGCCTCGGCCGCATCGCGACGCGCGCAATACAAGCAGACAGGCCTTCGCGAGGACTCCGTCATTCGCGAAGGCCTGTTGCATTTAGCTCGAGGCTAAAACTGAGGCTTATTTTGCGATTCCGGAACCTCGTCCTCGTCATCGCGGCAAAGCAGCACGCCGGCGCTTCCCAGCAGCGCCGCTGCAATCAAGGTGCCCACAATCACAGGAGCGGCGCCCGTGGCGGACTGCGAGCCGGCAACGAGCGCCGCCGTCGGACCAAGACATCCGATCAAAAGGGCAACGACGGCAATAGCGATATCTCGAGCGTTCATGAGACCACTTCCTCCACGGGAAAGACCTTGCTTCTCATGACTTAGTGTGCCCCGCGCCCATATGCCCAACGTAGTGCCACGGTAAGGGCTCTGTTAACCCAAGCGCATATATAAAACGGGCGCCTTTACGTTGCCCGAAAGCTCGGTAAAGACGCCCGTCAGTCGCATCAAATCGGTGCCGGCAGATTACCAACCGGTGTAGTAATCGGTGGTTCCGGCTGCGCAGCCCGAATCGTAGACCTTGCACTCGCCCTTAGAGCCCGTAAAAGTCGAGCCCTGGGCCTTATCGCCCGCAGCCACGACGTAGTAGCCGTCGGAATCACGCCAAAAGCCCTCGGAATCCTGCGTCCACTCACCCGTGCGGTAATGGTACAGCACGTTGCTGCTGTAGTAGGTCTCACGACGGCCATTAAAGTTGTTAACGCCACCGGAGCGTGTCAGGCCCGAGCCGTTCGCATAGTAAGCGGCGGCAGCGTACGACGAGCCGTAGCCGGCGTTGTAATACGAAGCCTGAGCGGCCTCGGCCTCGGCGGCCTCAAGCTCAAGCGCCTCGCGTTTGGCGTCCTCGAGCGTGGCGCGCAGTTCATCGAGCTCGGTCGACTTAGCGTCGACCTCCTCCATCGTCAAAAGGCTGCCCGCGCCGTCAATGCACTCTTGAAGCACGGCACGCTCGTCATCGGTGGCATAGTCGCCATACATGTTCATGATAATTTGAGCGCGAACTTCCAAAGAGTCGCGCTTGGCACCCATGGAGGCGTTCCACTCCTGCATGGAGCCAAAACCGTCGCCGCGATAATCGACGGGCTGCATCAACGTGGCCTCGGAGGGCGTGGACCCAACCGCGTCGGACAGCGTCGCCGCATGGGCCTCGGTTACGCTGGCACTTACCAAAAGCGCCACGGCCAGCGTGGCAGAAAGGGCGGCGGCCTTCGGTTTTCGTGAATCGATCCTCATGTAGCTGGAAACCTCCGTAGTGAGTTTTTGCTGCGTTTAAGCTGCGTGTGATTCGATCGCGCTGCATAGTACCCTGAGCAATTCGCGACCTGCGGTTTTTCTCAAAAGGCGCACGTCATTTGCGTAAAACTCACATTCACTTAACAGGAGTTTTCCATATCTAGATTGGATATTCGACGCTAAAAAGCCTGTTTTCCAGACATTTCTATGCAAAAAAGGCGCCTGCGCAAACACTGTTCGCACAGGCGCCTTGAGCAGGCATTTAATACAGTTATACCTATCGAGTCGCAAGGGGTCCTTGCACAAGTCGCCTTACTCGTCCAGCACGGCGAAGGCCTGCTTCAGATCCCAAATGATGTCCTCGGCGTTCTCGGTACCGATGGAAAGACGGATCGTGGAGGGCGTGATGTTCTGCTCGGCGAGCTCCTCGGCAGAGAGCTGGGAGTGCGTGGTGGTAGCCGGGTGCACGACGAGCGACTTGACGTCGGCCACGTTGGCGAGCAGCGAGAACACCTGCAGATGATCGATGAACTTCCAGGCAGCCTCCTGGCCACCCTTAATCTCAAAGGTGAAGATCGAAGCGCCGCCGTTGGGGAAGTACTTCTGATAGAGCTCGTGATCGGGGTGCTCAGGCAGGCTCGGGTGGTTCACCTTGGCAACGTGGCTGTCGCCGGCAAGGAACTCAACGACCTTCTTGGTGTTCTCGACATGACGGTCAACGCGCAGCGACAGGGTCTCGGTGCCCTGGAGCAGGACCCAGGCGTTGAACGGGCTGATGCAGGCACCCTCGTCACGCAGCAGGATGGCGCGGACATAGGTTGCGAAGGCGGCGGGACCGGCAGCCTCGGCAAACGAGACGCCATGGTAGGAGGGGTTGGGCTCAGCGATCTGGGCGTACTTTCCGCTCGTCTTCCAATCGAAGTTACCGCCGTCGACGATCACACCGCCCAGCGAGGTGCCGTGGCCGCCGATGAACTTGGTTGCGGAGTGGACAACGATGTTGGCGCCATGCTCCAGCGGACGGAACAGATACGGGGTGCCGAAAGTGTTGTCGACGACAACCGGCAGACCGTGCTTCTTGGCGATCTCGGAGATGGCGTCGATGTTGGGGATGTCAGAGTTGGGGTTGCCGAGCGTCTCGAGATAGATGACCGTGGTATTGTCCTTGATGGCACCCTCAACCTCTTCCAGGTTGTGGGCATCGACAAACGTGGTCTCGACGCCAAACTGGGAGAGCGTATGCTCGAGCAGGTTGTAGGAACCGCCGTAGATGGTCTTCTGAGCCACCACGTGGTCACCAGCCTGGGCAAGAGCCTGCAGGGTATAGGTGATGGCAGCGGCACCGGAGGCGACGGCAAGACCGGCCACGCCACCCTCGAGCGCGGCGATACGGTCCTCAAAGACGCCCTGGGTGGAGTTGGTCAGACGGCCGTAGATGTTACCGGCGTCGGCAAGACCAAAGCGATCGGCGGCGTGCTGGGAGTTGCGGAACACATAGCTCGTGGTCTGGTAGATAGGCACGGCGCGGGAGTCGGATGCGGGGTCGGCGCTCTCCTGGCCAACATGAAGCTGCAGGGTATCGAAACCAAAGGTGTGCTCGGGGTTGTTGATGAACTGGCTCATGATGATCTCCTTGATCGAACGAAAGTAAATAAAAAAGAGAGAAGTAAGTCGCTGTCTCCTGATCACGCCGACGGGCGCAAACAGGAGCCCGGCATTCGTCTTGGTAAGCAGTTCATATGCGGTCCTCCTTTTGACATCCCGGTTCCGTGGTCGGCTTAATTACCTACCGCCTTTGTGTGTTTTGAATAGTACGAGCATTGTTTCGCTCGGTCAATCACTTAAAAGCGCTAACCTGTTATCGGTTTTTTAGATAGCTATCGAAAGGACGGGCACCGATGACACTCCAGCAGCTTCGTTTTCTTATCGCCGTGGCAGAGTCCGGCTCAATCAACGCCGCAGCTCAGCGCCTCTATACCGCTCAGTCCAACATCTCAAACGCCGTCAAAAGCCTAGAACAAGAGCTCCATCTGGAGATCTTTACGCGCTCCAGCCGCGGCGTCACGCTCACCAACGACGGCACCGAGCTTTTGGGCTATGCGCGCCAGGTCGTAGAGCAGGCCGACATGCTCGAGGCACGCTACGAGGACGGTGGCACCCCGCAAGCCCGCCTCGCCATTTCCGCCCAGCACTACGCCTTTTCGGTCGAGGCCTTTGTCAACGTAGTCGAGCGCTGCCGCGACAGCAAGTTCGAGTTCATCATGCGCGAGACCACCACATCGCAGATCATCGATGACGTCCGTGCGTTTCGCAGCGATATCGGCATTCTGTATCTGGATGACTTTAACGCCCGCGTTCTGCAGAAGGCCTTCGCCGATGCCCGCGCAAGCTTCCATCCCCTATTCGACGCGACGGTCCACGTCTTCGTTAGCGAGCGCCACCCGCTCGCACGCCGCCCGCAGCTGTCCCTTGCCGACCTCACGCCCTATACGCGCTACAGCTTTGAGCAGGGAACCTCAAACTCCTTCTATTACGCCGAGGAACCTTTTAGCTATATCCCTTGCGACCGCAACATACGAATCTCGGACCGCGGAACACTTACCAACTTACTTATCACGTCGAACGGTTACACCCTGTCGACCGGCGTCCTCTCCAATGAAATGCAATGGGGTATGGCATCGATCCCGTTAGCAGACGCCCCAACGATGCACGTAGGCTATATCATGCACGACGAGCGCAAGCCCTCTCCCCTCTTGCAACAATACCTCGACGAGCTCAACCGCATCATCCATGCCAACCAACTGTCGGAAGACGGGGCAGAAATCATAGATTGCTAGCCCCCGGCGGGCATGGCGCTACAATGGTCACTCACATGAAACGCACTCAACGAAAGGAAGCCCGTGAAGGTCATCATCTATACCGACGGCTCGGCCCGATCAAATCCGGGACGCGGCGGCTACGGCGCCGTGCTCAAATACACCAACCCCGCCGGCAAGACCTTTACCTCCGAGCTTTCGCGCGGCTACGCCAAGACCACCAACAACCGCATGGAACTCATGGCGGTTATCGTGGCGCTCGAGGCACTCAACCGCCCCTGCGAGGTCGAAGTCCATTCCGATTCGCAATACGTCGTCAACGCCTTCAACAAGCACTGGATTGACGGATGGAAAAAACGCGGTTGGAAGACCGCCAACAAGCAGCCTGTCAAGAACCGCGATCTGTGGGAGCGCCTACTCACCGCCAAAAGCAAACACAAGATTGAGTTCATCTGGGTTAAGGGTCACGCCGGCCATGAGCTCAACGAGCGCTGCGACGAACTTGCCACCACGGCGGCCGACGGCAGCAACCTCGATATCGACACTGGCTTTAACGAGAGCGACCTGTAACGGCGTTTTCGCACGCTATTTCCTGCCTCCTCGCGCTACACTCATCCTGTAAACCGAACGGCACGAGGGGGATACATGCTGCGTATAGCGACCATCGGCACATCCATGATCACCGACGACTTTATCCAGGTCGTCAACGCCAACGACCAAGCTGCGTTTGTGGGCACGCTCTCGCGCGATGCAGATCGCGGCGCCGCCTTTACCGCCGAGCGCGGTGGCGAGCGAAACTTTACTTCACTCGATGAGCTCGCGGCAGCCGCCGACGTCGACGCCGTCTATATCGGCAGCCCTAACGCACTTCACTACGAGCAGACCCTTGCCTGCATCGCCGGTGGCAAGCACGTCATCGTCGAGAAGCCCTTCTGCGCCACCGAAGCGCAGGCGCTGGAAGTCTTCCGCGCTGCCGAGGCAGCAGGTGTCGTGGCCCTCGAGGCCATGCGTCCCCTCCACGACCCCGCCTTCCACGCCATCGAGGACGCCCTAGGCGAGATCGCCCCCATCCGCCGCGCCTCATTGCGCTTTGGCAAATATTCCTCGCGCTACAACGAGATTCTCGCGGGACGCGCCACCAATATCTTCGACTGCAATATGGCATCGGGTTCCCTCATGGACATTGGCGTCTACACCGTCGAGCCCATGGTCGAGATTTTCGGCATGCCCTCCGGCCTTACGAGCATGGCTACTCTGCTCGACCCCGCCACGCGACAGCTCACGCACGGCCCCATCGACGGCTGCGGTTCCATCCTCGCCAGCTACGGCGGTGGCCGTATCTCCGTCGAGCTCGCGCACTCCAAAATAACGAATGACCTGCTGCCCTCGCAGATCGAAGGCGAGCGTGGCACTATCCAGATCGACCATCTGTCCACGCCCCGCAACGTCCGCATCGACTATCGCGGCGATGTCGTACGCGGCTCGGCGACCGAGGCACCGCGCGAACAGGGCGACAACGGCCGCGTGCTCGACCTGCCCAAATCGAGCAACACCATGGAATACGAACTCACAGACTTTATCACCGCCATCGGCGGCATCGATAACGTTAAGGAAGAGATTTGGGAGACCCCGGCGGGACGTCACGAACTTGGTCACTACCGCGATGTCACGCTCGTCTCGCTGCGCATCATGGATGCCGTGCGCCAGCAGGCCGGCATAACCTTCCCGGCCGACGCAGGCAAGCAGGCATAGCGATGGGCCTCTTCGATACGTTCTTCTCCAGCGTCACCGGCGGCAGTCGAGAACCTCAAAAACCATCAAACGTCGAGCTCGAGCTGCGCCGCAGGCTTACTGTGCTCGCAAGCGACGAGGCCACTCAAGACACTCCCCTGCGCTATTTCCTGCGCTGGGCGGGGCAAGTCCAGGGCGTTGGCTTTCGCTTTACCAACACCAACCTCGCGCAGGCACGCGCGCTCACCGGCTGGGTGCGTAACATGGAAGACGGCTCAGTCGAGATGGAGATACAGGGAGCTCCGGCAAATATCCTATCTCATCTCGAAGCGCTTCATGCCTCCTACGAGCGCATGGGAACGCGTTTTCGCCTCGCAGACGCCCAGGCTCGAGCCCCACTTGCCAATGAAGACGGTTTCACGCCTCGTTATTAGTATTGTGTGCTAAATACGGTATCATTTACCTACGACCGTTAATAGAAAAGAGGCGAGGCGCATGGCGGTGCAAAGAAGGAATACCAGGCAGCGAAAGCTGGTTCTTGACGCTGTGCGCCAAAGCTATAACCATCCCACCGCCGACGAAATCTACAACGCCGTACGCGAACAGGATGACAAGATCAGCCGCGGCACGGTCTACCGCAACCTCAATCTCTTAGCCGACGCAGGGGAGATTCTCTCTATTAAGACGCCGGGCGGCAGCCGCTTCGATCGCACCATCGAGCCGCACGCACATATCATCTGCACCTCGTGCAGCCGCGTCATCGACGTGCCACTCCCCTTCGACGCCCAGCTCGACGCCAGGGCATCCGAACAAATCGGATGGAGCGTCAGCTCGCACTACACCATCTTTGAGGGACTCTGCCCCGACTGCCAGTAGCCTTTGGGACATGCCTGCAAATCTACTTGCCCATCCGCTACAGCAAACAGTACATTTCTAGGCATGTCCCAAATATCTACTCGGCGAGCAGGCGACGCAGCTCCTCTTCGACCATGCGTACGTAACGGACGCGGTCGTTGATGCCACGCATAGAGGGATTGCAGCTCTCCATTAGATAGGGATGGCCCACTACGTTGAGCATGTCGCGGTCGTTTTCGTTATCGCCAAACGCCATCATCTCATCGGGCGAAATTCCCAGGGCACGACCGTAATCGGCAAGCGCGGAACCCTTACCCGAATCAAAGCCGATAAAGTCCGTCCACTCGGTTCCCGACGTCATCACGTCGACACAGTCGCTAAAGTGGCGCTCGAAATACTCCAGCGCCGCCGGCTGCTCTGCCTCGGGCGTCTGGAAGGCAATCTTAATGACGTCCTCGTCGATGTCCTCGGGACGGTCGACCACCGCCACATCGCAGTGGACCTCATAACGCAGGTGTTCAACAAACGCGTCGTTGCCGCTCATGGTGTAGAGGCGCCCCTCACACGAAAGGGTCACGTCGGCATGGGGATACGCAACCACGGCATTCGCGATATCCATAGCAAGGCAACGCTCCATGGAACGCTTGACAACGGCACGCCCCTCGCTCATCACCAGGGCTCCGTTTTCGCATACGTAGGCGAGCTCATCGGCCACCGGGGCAAACAGGTAGCGCAAGCTCGCATATTGACGGCCGCTCGCCGGCATAAACACGATACCGCGACGATGCAGCTCATCGATAAGCTCAAAGGCCTCGGAACGCGGCTCGCGCTCCCCCGGATGCAGCAACGTGCCGTCCAAATCGCATGCAATCAGCTTGATTCCCTCAAGACCCATATGCTTTCCCCCAAAGCCTCTTATCAACAGCAAGACGGACTTTGATTGGTCGCCCCTCAAAGCCCGTCTTGCGCATGCGCGCACTTAGCCGCGCGTCTTTTTTACGATGGCAAAGTCGGGAGCTATGCTCACGACGACCTCCGCCGCACTCGACGCAAAGCGCCGGTCCGCATCGAGTTCACGGGTAACCACCGAGAGCCGAACGCCCTCGACACCCCGAAGCATGCGGCCCAAAACAGGCTGCACCGGCGTATACATGCGCACGGTATGCTCGTCCGAGTCGCCCCGGAAGAGCGGCGCATGCATGTTGCCGATCTCCCAGCACGCATGCGCGAGTGCAATCGGATCCATGCGGTCGACTTCGACCAAATAGACCTCGGCGCTGCGCAGGCGCACGACAACCGCCACGGGCACCATGCCCGAACGGTCAATGGTGAGCACGTCGCCATCGGCAAGACGACCGCCGTCGGCAGTATCCAGCCGAACATCGATCGTGCGTCCCAGCTCCGTCACGCCCACAAACGTGCGCGCATCAGCCTGGTCCCAATCGAGCAGGAGCTCGTCAACTTCAAAGACACCGCCCAGCTCCCGGCGAAGTAGGAGTTCATAGGACGGATCGTTGAGATTTCCCAAGCATGTCGTCGAAACCAAGCGTTCAGGCATACTCTAGCCCTCGACCTCGACGAGCTCGATATCAAAGTTGAGGTCCTTGCCGGCCAGCTCGTGGTTGGCGTCGAGCGTCACGGCCTCGGGCGTTACGTCGATGACCACGGCGGGGACGGGCATACCGCTCGGCGTGGACAGGAAGAGCTTCATGCCCTTCTCGACCTGCTCGATGTTGGGAACCTGTTCGGCCGGGAAGGTCAGGACCATCTCGGGGTTGTACTCGCCGTAGGCATCGGCAGCAGGAATGTGCACGGTCTTCTTCTCGCCCACCTGCATGTCGACAACAGCGGCATCGAAGCCCTTGATCATCTGACCGGCGCCGCAGGTGAACTCCAGCGGCTCGCCGCGATCGTAGGAGCTATCGAACTGCGTGCCGTCATCGAGCGTGCCGCGATAATGGGTCTTGACCTTCTTGCCCTGGTTGGACATGGTAACCTCCGTGATAAGGGCGGCGCACAACGCGGGCCGCCGTGAACATATGGCGCTAACTATACCCTAGTCATACAATTCAATGACAGTTTGCAAAGAAACGCTGCAACCGGAGGAACCATGGCATATCCCGTATTTGACCTTCACTGCGACACTGCCGACCGAATCGGCTGGGCCACGCTCGATCTCGACCTGCGCTTTACCGCCGGCACCGACGGTTATTTCCCCGGCGACGAAACGCATCCGCAAGATTTCGACCTCATCGAGGGTAACGCCTGTGCCATCTCGCTCGCAAAGATCGGCAACACGCCGTGGGCACAGTGCTTCGCCACGTTTGTCCCCGACGAGATTCCCACCGCCCACGCCGCGCGCTTCCAGGCGCAGATCATGGCGCATATGAGCGGCCAGGCAATGCTCAACCACGACCGTATGGTCAACGTGCGCAGCGCCGCAGACATTCGCCCCGCGCTCAAGGACGGCAAGGTCGCTTGCATCCACACCATCGAAAACGCCACGTTCTTTGCCGAGGACCCCGCGCTGATCGAGGTGCTCAAGAGCCTGGGCGTGCTTATGTCGTCACTCAGCTGGAACGCGCAGGGACCGCTCGCGAGCGGCCACGACACCCACGCCGGCCTCACCGCCGCCGGCATCGAGGCGCTTACGCAGATGGAGCACGCCGGCATGGTGCTCGACGTCTCCCACCTCAACGATGAGTGCTTTGACGAGGTCGCCGCCCGCGCCACGCGTCCCTTCGTCGCCAGCCACTCCAACTCCCGTGCGGTTTGCGGCGCCAAACGCAACCTTACCGACGACCAGTTCCGCACCATTCGCGACATGGGTGGCATCGTCGGCCTCAACTACTGCAGCGAGTTCCTTTCCAACGACGCAACCGACAAGACCGCCGCAGACGTCACCTTCGACCAGCTGGCGGCGCATATCGAGCACTGGCTCGACCTGGGCGGCGAGGACGTCATCGCGCTCGGCGGCGACTGGGACGGCGCCACGGTGCCCGCTTTCCTCTCCGATGCCAGCAAGATGCCCGAGTTCCAGAACATGCTTTCCAAGCATTTTGGCAAGACCGTGATGCAAAAGCTCTGCAGCGACAACGCGCTTGCCTTCTTCGAGCGTTATTAATTTCACATCCCTTGAGCGGGCCGGCATGCCGAACGGTCGACATGCCGGCCCGTCCCCGATCTGAAGGACCGCTTTTGACGCAGCAGTTTACGATTTCCGCATCCCGACCGGATGGGACGACCATCCCCGTCGTCGTTACCAAAAAGCGCGTCAAGAACTTCAACCTACGCGTCACATCGAGCGGCGAGGTCCACGCCAGCGCACCGATCGGCGCCAGCCGCGAGCGTATCGAAGCGTTTGTGAAGCGCAACAGCGCCTGGATTATCAGCCGACTTGCCCAGCGCGAGCAACGTCAGGCGACGGCACGAGAGCCGCTCAGCCCCTCGTCCATCATTGCACTTTGGGGCAAGCCCATCACGGTACAGGATGCACTCGATCACAACTTTGCATCACCCGCACCGCGACCCAAACAGGCCACCTTCGCAAGTTTTATGGGTACCGATGAATCGGACGAAGGCCCGCAGGCCAAGCGGCACGCAATCCTCGACGGCCTAACGTCCGACGAGCTCCAAGCCCACATCGACCAGCTCTACGCGTCCGAGGTCACCGCAGCGCTACGCGACATCGTGCACGCGTACGAAATCGCAATGGGCGTCACCGTGGCCCGCGTCTCCGTGCGCAGCATGAAAACGCGTTGGGGCTCCTGCACACCCAAAACCGGCGCCATTCGCATCGCGCGCGAGCTCGCCGCCTACCCTGTCGAATGCCTCGACATGGTTGTCGCCCACGAGCTCGTCCATCTACTCGAGCCGAGCCACAATCAGCGCTTTCACGCCCTGCTCGACACGTACTGTCCCAACAATAGAGCACTGTCTCAGCGGCTCAAGCAGCCACCCCTCAACAAGCTCTAGCGTCGACTAGCGCACGCGCTCGATCTCGACGCCGCAGCTTGCCAGGGGCAGGCCAACAGGAGCCCACGGCTTATCGAGCTTTATGCGCACACCAAGCAGCGAGGGATAACGGCGCAGCAGCATCTGGACTGTCCCCTCGGCTGCCGCCTCGATGAGCTTAAACGTATGCTCGCGCAGATAGCCATCGACATCGTGGCACACCGAGCCGTAGTCAATCGAGGCGTCCAGGTTATCGTGCTCCCCCGCCGCGCGCAGGTCGGCATAGAGCACCAGAGAAACGATGAACTTCTGACCCAGCGCGTTCTCCTCGGGATACACGCCATGGTTGGCAAAAACCTCAAGGCCATCAATGACAATACGATCGGCATGGCGCAAATCGTCATAGCTCACGTGAGGCACCGCCGTTGTGGTGGATATTTCGCCCCTTCCACGGCGGGCGAGCTCGGCGCCTTCGGTCTTGGTTGCATTCTCGGGCAGTTTCTTGTTACTCAACGCGATCGTCTCCTTCGTTTAGAACCCCGACCGCGCAAACTAACTACACGCGAATCGACAGGTTCTTTTTATCATCGCTCCAGTTGCAAGCGTTGCGCGCGGGGCATGCAAAGCAGGCACGCGACGCTTTGTCGGCTGCATAGAGCAGACGCTCAAGCGGTTGGCTGTTCACGCGCAGCTTTCGATGGCCCAGAATGGCCGTCTTAATGGCTGCGGCATCGGCCGGCTCAAACGCCACGTCATCGGGCATGCCACCGAGAATCGCATCAGCGACGCGTTCACTTGCAACATCATGGGATATACCCGATTCATACTGTTCATCTTTGCCGATATCGTGAAGAAGTGCCGTGGCGTAGATGACCTCGCGGTCAAATTCGAGCTGCTCCTCGAGATTCTTGATCCACATAATGCGAGCGACATCGAGCAGATGGTCAATACCGTGGCGGCAGAAGATGCGCCCCGATTCCAACTGTACGATGTTGCCCAGGTGCCGCCGGAACAGCCCGTTGGCACAAATGTAATCAATGTGAGGCATGGCACCAAAGGGGGCCAGGCCCGAAGCCATAAAGCCGCGACGCGACGTCCCCTCATCGGTCTTCGATGTAAAGTCGTTGACGACTCTCATGGTTAGCGGCCCAGCATCCTAAAGAAACGCTCCTCGAGCGCGGGATCGGTCTCAAAGACGCCGCGGCGAGCAAGCGTCACGGTCTTGGCGCCGGGCTTTTGCACGCCACGCATCGTCATGCACATATGCTCGGCCTCCATCAACACAATCGCTCCCTGGGGAGCGAGATAATCCATGAGGGCATCGGCAACCTGTGCGCACAGTTGCTCCTGCAGCTGAAGACGGCGGGCATAAACCTCAACCGTGCGGGCGAGCTTGGAAAGCCCAGCCACCCGACCGTTAGGGATATAACCAATGGCGGCCTTGCCATAAAACGGCAGCAGATGATGTTCGCACAGCGAGTAGAACGTGATGTCGCGCTCGATAACCAAATCGTTCGAAGCGACGGCAAAGGTTTTGGACAGGTGTTCCTCGGCACTCTGGTCCATACCGCCGGCGATCTCACCATACATACGGGCAACGCGCGCCGGGGTCTCCAGCAGGCCCTCACGAGCTGGATCCTCGCCTATGCCCTCAAGCAACAGCTCAATGGCGGCCTCGACTTTTTCCTGATCGACCATCTGGGCCTCACTTTTCCGATTTCACGTTCGCGCTATGGTACCACGCCCTTCGGCATCGACCACAAGCTACATAGTATGGGTCGAATAGACCGGATCATCGCGCCAAAGTTCAACCGCATCACAAAGCGCAACGCCCTCGCGCTCAGCACGGGCGCGCGTAGCGTTCATATCGATCACGCGCTGGTTGCTCGAGCCCCTAAAGCGCAGCGTGATATCGTACAGGTCCTGAACAAACGGGCCGTCCACCAACATGTCGAGGCAGGCAAGGATGCGGTCAGTCACCTCGGTATGATGACGGCCGCCCGGCATAAGCTCCTCGAGCACGTCACCGGTAAAGCACCAAATGGTCTTCCCCGACCCCACTGGATAGGCCGCGCGAACACGCTCGACAAACTCAACGAGCCCCGCCTGATTCTCGGGCTCCATGGGCTCGCCGCCCAGAATCGTCAGACCATCGATAAAGGGATGATCGAGACTCTTGATAATCTTGTCCTCGACGGCACGATCGAACGGCTCACCCGCAGCAAAGTCCCACGCAACAGAGTTAAAGCAATTCTTGCACCCACGACGGCACCCGCTTACAAACAGAGAAGTACGGACGCCTTCTCCATCAGCAATGTCGAAATACTTAATGTTCGCGTAGTTCATAAGTAACCTTCCTGGGGGTCTGGAGCATATCATCCCGTCCTCAAACATTCTCGGCCTGCGGCCTGCGAAACTGCGGGCGGGACGATATGTCCCGGCCTCATGCAAAAGGCAACTCAATGAACGAAGCGAACATCGAGTATAGGGTTCGAGGTCCAATAAAAACTGGGTTGCGGCTCAACCGCCATCGCAAGTAAATCGCAGCTGCAGCTCGAATTATTTCCGCTAAGAACTTCGAGGAGTGAGCAGACCGCATGCTGCATCTCAGCTACATCAACTTGGCCGCCCCGTAGCGAGGCCCCGGACCTTTGCTCGATATGAGTTCCGCACGAACAGGAGGCGCCAGTGGCGCCTCCGTCGTGAGCCAGGACTGTCCGAAATAGCGAGTAAAGGTCCGGGGCCTCGCTACGGGGCGGCCTGGGATGACTATTAGAGATGCAGCACGCGGTCGCGGATCTCCTCGGTTCGACCCTGGTTCCAGAACTGGGTACCGATGTAGCCGCACGTGCGACGGGCGACATTCATCTTCTCCTGGTCGCGGTTGCCGCAGTTGGGGCACTCCCACACCAGCTTGCCATCGTCCTCAACAATCTTGATCTCGCCATCGTAGCCGCACACCTGGCAGTAGTCGCTCTTGGTGTTGAGCTCGGCGTACATGATGTTGTCGTAGATGTACTGCATCACGCGAATGACAGCCTTGAGGTTGTCCTGCATGTTGGGAACCTCAACGTAAGAGATAGCACCGCCCGGCGAAAGCTGCTGGAACATGCCCTCAAACTTAAGCTTATCGAAGGCATCGATCTCCTCGGACACGTGGACGTGGTAGCTGTTGGTAATGTAGCCCTTGTCCGTCACGCCCGGGATAATACCAAAACGGCGCTGCAGGCACTTGGCGAACTTGTAGGTCGTCGACTCCAACGGCGTACCGTACAGCGAGAAATCGATATCGCTTTCGGCCTTCCACTCCGCGCACTTGTCGTTCATGCGCTGCATGACCGCCATGGCAAAGGGCGTGCCCTCCTTCTCGGTGTGGCTGTGGCCCGTCATGTACTTGACGCACTCATACAGGCCGGCATAGCCAAGGCTGATGGTAGAGTATCCGCCCACGAGCAACTTATCGATCGTCTCGCCCTTCTTCAGACGCGCTAGGGCACCGTACTGCCAAAGAATCGGCGCGGCATCCGAAAGCGTGCCCATCAGGCGCTCATGACGGCACAGCAGAGCACGGTGGCACAGCTCAAGGCGCTCGTCGAAGATCTTCCAGAACTTGTCCATGTCCTGATGCGAGCTCAGCGCGACATCGGGCAGGTTGATGGTCACAACACCCTGGTTAAAGCGGCCATAGTACTTGGGTTTGGTCGGGTCATAGTTCAGCGCGTTGGCGACATTGTTAAAGCCGTTGCCCGAGCGGTCGGGCGTCAAGAAGCTGCGGCAACCCATGCAGGTGTAGCAATCGCCGTTGCCGGCGGTCTCGCCCTTCGACAGCTTGAGCTCGCGCATCTTCTTCTCGGAGATGTAGTCGGGCACCATGCGCTTGGCGGTGCACTTGGCAGCAAGCTGGGTCAGGTAGAAGTACGGGGAATTCTCGTGAACGTTATCGTCCTCGAGTACATAGATAAGCTTGGGGAATGCCGGGGTAATCCACACACCGGCTTCGTTCTTAACGCCCTCATAGCGTTGACGAAGCGTCTCCTCCACGATCATGGCAAGGTCGTGCTTCTCCTGGGGCGTACGGGCCTCATTGAGATACATAAAGACCGTCACGAACGGCGCCTGGCCATTGGTGGTCATAAGGGTCACGACCTGATACTGAATCGTCTGGACGCCGCGACGGATCTCGTCACGCAGACGGTCCTCAACGACCTCACGGACCTTTTCGGCAGATGCCGAAACACCGAGCTCCTCGAGCTCGCGGGCAACCTCGCCGCGAATCTTTTGACGGCTCACCTCAACAAAGGGGGCGAGATGGGTCAGCGAAATAGACTGGCCGCCGTACTGGGAAGAAGCAACCTGGGCGATAATCTGCGTCGCGATGTTGCAGGCAGTCGAGAAGCTATGCGGCTTCTCGATCAGCGTGCCCGAGATAACGGTGCCGTTCTGGAGCATATCCTCCAGGTTCACCAGGTCGCAGTTATGCATGTGCTGGGCAAAGTAGTCGGAATCGTGGAAGTGGATCAGGCCCTCGTTGTGGGCATCCACGATCTCCTGGGGCAGCAGCACGCGCTGAGTCAGGTCCTTGGAAATCTCGCCGGCCATGTAGTCGCGCTGAACGGAGTTGACGGTCGGGTTCTTGTTAGAGTTCTCCTGCTTGACCTCTTCGTTATTGCACTCGATCAACGACAGGATCTTGTCATCGGTCGTGTTCTTCTGGCGCTTCAGGCTCTGAACATAGCGATAGATGATGTAGTGGCGGGCGACCTCGTAGCAGTCGAGACGCATGATCTCGTCCTCGACCAAATCCTGGATCTCCTCGACCGAAACGGTGTGGCCCGCGTTCTCGCATGCCTCGGCGACGTTTTGCGCCGCATAAACCACCTGGCGGTCGGTTAGACGAGAGCTCTCCTCGACCTCCAAGTTTGCGGCGCGAATCGCATTGACGATCTTATCGATGTCAAAGACAACCTCGGTGCCGCTGCGCTTGATGATCTTCATCCTCTTGCCTCTTTCGCGTCGTAGTCTCATTGCGCTTCAGAGCCAAACGATGCCCGGCAGGGCTTGCCCCTGTCTTGCGGCGCCGTCGCGCAATCTGTGTTCTCGATAAACCATAGGTCCTCATGCGGACAATCCTCGCGGCCGATCAAGCGGCTCAAAGATCTATCCAAATGGGGCAAATAAGGTCCTCGTTCTCTGTCCGCCATCTATCATACGACAAAGAGGCATCTATATCCTGTATTCTTTTTTTAGTTCAAACACAACATATAGTGTTTCAGCAGGTCAAAGCAATTGGTCATTTTGCAGACGCATTAATTATGAGGGGTTCTTGGCAAGTCGGTAAAACGTTACCAACACGGCTACCTGCATGGCAGTTATAAAACCCCCTTAGTCAAGCCGCTGACAAATCCTACCAAAACCAAGCCGCTCACGCCAAAAGAATCCAAAAGATTATGCTTGACCAACATGTTGCGGTCGTGCCTTGCCGAGCCCCATGTAACCGCGGCACGAATCCTTGAAAGATATGTGTATGCAAACAGAGAAGATGAGAGTTTTCTCGGATGACTACTGAGAAGCATCCCAGAAGATCAAAAAACTCGAAATTTGGTGACGTATTTGGCGACCCATTTGGCGAGCAAAACAAAACAGCCCAGAGGCTAAGCCTCTGGGCTGTGAACATTTGGTGGGCGTTAGAAGATTTGAACTTCTGACCTCTTCCGTGTCAGGGAAGCGCTCTCCCCCTGAGCTAAACGCCCAAATGGAGCGGACAACGGGGCTCGAACCCGCGACCCCAACCTTGGCAAGGTTGTGCTCTACCAACTGAGCCATGTCCGCTTACGAGGATTAATCTTACGTGATACCCGCATCCTATGCAAGAACTTTTTTTGAAAAGTTTTGCGACGCCCTCTCGAACCTCGCGAAGACATCAGCCACCACGGAAAGCGCGAGCAAACGCAAACTCGCCGCAAGAGGCCCCCTACAACTCAGCGAGCATGATCCAGGCAGAGCTGTCCTGCGCAAGTCTGCCGTCTGCAAGCGGTGATGAGGTGAGCAGGACCTTGCCCGCTGGCAGCTCCACGGGTGCTGCACCGAAGTTCGTCACACACGCCCAGCCGCTGTCGCGGCGATAGGCGATGACGCCGCCCTCAGCGCCCTCGGCACCATCCGCAAGGCCGGTGCGCCCGTCAAGATCGAGCCACGCAAGATCGTTAGCGCACCCGCGCAGCTTGCGCCGCAGCCAGAGGGCGTCACGATAGAGCGCAAGCATCGATGTCGGGTCCGCCTCTTCCCTATCGGCAGCGTAATCGGAAAACCATGCAGGCTGCGGCAGATGGGGCGCCGCATCGGCGTCCATCGGCGAAAATCCAAACGATCCGCCCTGCGCGGGATCGTCCGTCGCCACCCACGGCAGGGGTACACGACAGCCGTCGCGCCCCTTCTCGCGCTTCGATCCGTGCGTATTGGTCGCAGTGGGATCTTCGAGTGCAGCCCACGGGATGTCAGCCACCTCAAAAAGGCCGAGCTCCTCACCCTGATACACGTATGCCGAGCCCGGAAGCGCCAGCTCAAGCAAAAGGGCCGCCCGCGCGCGGCGCTCGCCGAGTTCACGGTCCTCGTCATAAGACGACCCGTCGCGTAAGAGCCAGTCGAGCGCAATCTGGTGGTAGCGCGTCGCCTTGATCTGCGGCAGGGCGAAGCGCGTCGCCACACGAGGCACGTCGTGGTTGGAAAGTACCCAGGTCGAGGCGGAATCGGATTCGATGGCTGCCTTCAAGCCCTCCTCGATTGCAGCGTGCATGTCATCATAGGTCCAAGTGGCCTTGGCGAACTCAAAGTTAAATGTCTGGCCAAGCTCGCTGGGGCGCGCGTAGAGATACTGGCGCTCGGGCAGCACCCACGCCTCGGCAACAGCGCTGCGCGGCGGATTATAGCGGTCGAACACGCGGCGCCACTCGCGATAGATCTCGTGAACCTCGTTGCGATCCCACAGCGGATGGGTGCCGTCGTCAACCATGTCATCGCCCTCGGCGAGATGCCACTGGTCGAGATCATCGCGGTCGAGATCCTTGGCGAGACCGTGCGCCACATCAATGCGAAAGCCATCGACGCCTCGATCGCTCCAAAACGCCAGGACGTCGCAAAAGAACGCCTGAACCTCGGGGCATGTCCAGTCAAAGTCCGGCTGCTCGGGCGTAAACATGTGCAGATACCACTGACCGTCCGCAACACGCGTCCAGGCGGGGCCGCCAAAGTTGGCATTCCAATTGGTGGGAGGCATCTCGCCATGCTCGCCGCGACCATCGCGGAAGATATAACGGGCGCGCTCGGGCGATCCGGGGCCGGCGGCAAGAGCAGCTTTGAACCAGGGGTGCTGGTTGGATGAATGGTTGGGCACGATGTCGACGATGACCTTGATGCCGCGCGCGTGAGCCGCAGCGATCATGCCATCGAAGTCGTCAAGCGAGCCGAGACGTGGGTCGACATCGCAGTAGTCCGCCACATCATAGCCGCCATCGACAAGAGGCGATGGGTAAAACGGGCTCAGCCAGATGGCCTCGATACCCAGCCGCTCAAGATAGTCCATCTTCTGGGTAATGCCCGCGATATCGCCCAGACCCGAACCAGTCGAATCCTTAAACGAGCGCGGGTAGATCTGATAGATCGCGGCGTCGGACATCCATGAGCGCGAAGAGGACTTTTCTGTAGCCATGGGGCGAGTCTCCCTTGCAACGAGGTTTTGCGAGATGCCCACGATGATACGCCCAAAGCTGTCATTCGCGGTAAACAACGCCACAGCCACGCCCCAAAAAGCTCGCCCCCTCTCGGGCTCGAGCCTCCTGGGACGAATCGATCGATTAGTGAAAAGAACGGAAGACCCACTCCCCCGGCCACAACAGCGAGCGGGCTCCGGGTGCCCCAGGTTGCCGCGAAAGAGGAGGGAAGCGTACTTTATGTACGTGACCGACGATTGAGGGGCAAGATGGGGTGCCCGGGGCTCGCGCAACGTCAACAAAAAACGCGGTTCGTTAGAACCGCGTAAGATAGTTGGAGCGGACAACGGGGCGTCCGCGTATCCGCTTCGCGGATCCGCACCGGCTTCGGCCGCCTGCCGGCGCCCTCGCCAGCTCGCTACAAACGCTCCGCGCTTGCTTAACGCTCGCTCCCTCTCGGGTTCGAGCCCAGGCGATGGGTACGAAAAAGCCCGGCTACCGTGGTAGACGGGCTGTTGCGCTTGGAGCGGACAACGGGGCTCGAACCCGCGACCCCAACCTTGGCAAGGTTGTGCTCTACCAACTGAGCCATGTCCGCATATGTAAAACAAAACGGGCGCCGGAGCGCCCGGATGTTGCCTGGAGGCGAAGCCCGGATTCGAACCGGGGGTAAAGGCTTTGCAGGCCTCTGCCTTACCACTTGGCCACTTCGCCGAAAAAGGACCGCCTAAACGGTCCGGAAATGCAATGGAGCGGACAACGGGGCTCGAACCCGCGACCCCAACCTTGGCAAGGGTGTGCTCTACCAACTGAGCCATGTCCGCTTGCGGGTTATTAATTTACGCGAGTTGTCCAAAAGACGCAAGTACTTTTTTCAAAAAAGTTGTTCAAAGCAAGTTCACGCAGGGAAATCATGTCAACCTAAGGCGCTAAGCGCACGATTCCAATGCCGAGCTAAACAGCTTCACCATCCGAACGCGTGTGCCGGCGCCATCCGCACGACGGGCAACCTCCACATTATCGACGAGCATGCGCATAAGCTTGATACCACGTCCGCGCTCCTCGGATGCCACCGGCTCGCTCGCCCCATCGATAGAATAGCCAGCGCCCCGATCAAGCACTTCAAGAACAACACGGTCCCCATAGGCCTGAACCGTCAGGATGCAGCCAACACCGCCCGCATGGTCATACGCGTTACCCAATGCCTCCCCCAACGCCAATGCGACGTCATAACGCTCATCACGCCTCAGGGGAAGCGATTCGAGAAGCTCGGCCACACGGTGCCGATAATACGGGAGGTTCTCGATGCCTCGCCGCACTTCGATGCTCTTGCTCCATCGTGGCAACTCTCCCACCGGAATGGCGGGAATCGACTCACGCGCCGGACCCGCAACATGAAGGATGTCGACAAGTCGGGCAATCTCCAAAAAGCGAATGACTTCATCGGAGGCGTTAACGAGCGAAAGCAGGCCCTCTCGCCTCATAAGCTCTCTGGCACGTGTAAGCAAAAACGCCAAACCCGTCGAGTCGATAAAGCCCACGGCCTGGCAATTGATAACAACACGACGCACGCCCCGGTCGATCAGATTATCCAACCGTGGGCGCAGCACGGACACCGAGGCGATGTCGACATCACCCGGTGGCGTCAAAACCGCTATGTCATTCCACTCATTCATACGACCATGGTTCCCCAAAAGAGCTCGCTCGATGCATACGTATCTGTAACTGCGAAGATTTTGCCCGTCAAGCGTCGCGGCCTACGATCGACCCCGTAAAAACTCAAGAGAAACCAGCGCGATGTCATCGTCCAACGCCGACTCGGTAAAGCGGTCAAGCTCGCCCAAGACCTTACCGCAGATTCCCGATACGCCCTCACCCGAGACAGAGAGCAAAAGGTCACGAAGGCGCTGCTCGCCAAAGAAAGCACCCGAGCGATCACGTGCTTCGATTGTTCCGTCGGTATACATAAATAGCATGTCACCAGGAGCGAACGTAAACACGCCCGTCTCATACACCATACTCTCAAAGGCGCCGATCACGCCCGATTGGCACCCAAGGAGCTCCACTTCTCCCCCTCGGATTTCTCCACCGCCAAGCGGCGTCGACGAGGGCCTAATGACCATAGTGGGAGGATGTCCCGCAGAGCAATAGGTAGCGCGACCCGCTTTAAGATCAATCTTGGCGATAAACGCCGTCACAAACGTCTCGACCCTCGAAAAGCCCATAAGCATGCTGTTAAGGGAGCGTGCCATGCGGGCAGGCCCAGCGCCCTCCCAAGCATAGGCCGTCAGCGCCGTCTTGACGAGCGCCGACATCGACGCCGCCTCGATTCCTTTGCCGGATACATCGCCCAAAATCATTACGGCGCAATCGTCGGGAAGACGGACAAGCGTATAAAAGTCGCCGCCGACCAACGCCGAATTCGTTGCCGAAAGGTATACCGAATCGGTCGCGATACCCGGAACATCCCCTAGGGAATTTCTCATGCCGATCTGGAGGGTCTGAGCGATATGGCGCTCCTCGCGCTTTTGAGATTCGCCTTCATAGATCAGTTCAAAGTCATGCGCCAAGTGCACCAAGTAGTCATATTCAAGGTCATCAATCGGCTCTTGACTACCATCACGAAGCAGCAACGCGCGCGTCGTCGGGCCCTTCGCAACAGAAGCAGGAACAATCGCGTCGTTACTGCGCTTGCCATCGCCCTCAGAGCGCGGACGCCCCGCCTCGATGCCGGTGTCGACGTAGAGACCCTGGCAAGGCAGACCATGCGCCCTAAGCCAGCCTCCCATAGGCATCGATTCGTCAACGCGAGTTATACGGACGTGTTTAAGGTCCTCGGCACTCGTGCCGCCCAAAACAGATGCCTCAAAGCCATCAGGGCCAGCCCCCAGACGTGCCGCCGGCGCCGTCGTGGAAAAGAAAAGCTTCTCGGGATCGTCCGGCAAAGCAACGCGACTGCCGCCTTCAAAATCTATGACGTAGGAGTCCAGACCGGCGTCATACTCAACAGGGCAAAAATGGCAGTTGAGCATATTGCAGATCTCGGACGATACCGCCTGGGTAGCCGCGGCGGAATCGTCTAGAAAGGTAAACAACTCATCACGTAAGACATTGAGCGAGCGGCCAAGCTCGGCCGTGCGACGAGAGCGAAGGCTCGATGCCATGCCGACCAGCTGGATAGACAGGTAATCGCAAATGACCTCGAGTACATTGACGTCATAGGCGAGCGGTGCCTGGGGGCGCTTCCAACCAACTTCCAGCACGCCAAGGACCTGCGTACCGTAAAAAACGGGAAGACAGATCTCGCTGCGGTACGGAGGCATATCCTGAACGCGCAACAGGTGCTTAGAACGATTGTCCAGGTCCATGAACATACCGGAGGCGACCCTATCACCCTCAAGGTCCTGTTGAATCGACAAGCGACAGGCGCGCGACTCGCGAAGCACATACGTCGGAATGCCAGCGCCATACGGCAAAAACTCGGGCAGGTAGCTGTCGTACAGCTCCTTGGAAACACCGCGAAGCTTAAAACCACCGCTCTCAGAAAAATAGATAGCGGCACCCGATGCATCGAGCGTTCCTACAAGTTGGTTCAAAACGGTATCGATCAGACTGGGTAACTCATCGGAGCCCACCGTGCTCATAATGACCGAGAGCGTGCCAGAGAGACGCTTGTTCGCCACTCTAAGCTCCGATAACGCACGCTTGAGCTGACGGTCGTGAGAATACTGTTCCTCGATACTATGAAGTGCCACCAGGACACGTGGCGCGCGGCGCCCAAAGATGCGTGGAGGCGTTACGGAGCCCGCGCGAACCAAGACGGGGATAAAAGAGCCGTCACTCAGCTTAAGCATCAGTTCGTTCTCGGAGCCATCAGTTTCAAATGGCAGACGATGTTCCGTCGCACGTTCAAAAGCGGACGAGTACAAGACGTCTTTGACATCTCCACCGATGACGTCGGCGCGTTCCTCGCACATCAAGTCGAGCAAGCGATTATTCACATGCAGAATGGTTCCGTCGAGCTCGCAGATGATGACAGCATCGCTCGTGATCTCGACTAGTTGGGCAACGTCTGCCCACTCGTTGCGCTCAAGCGTTTCCATCGTGAACCTCACCGTCTATCGGTAACAAAAAAGCCTCCGAAGAGGCTTCTCAAATGCGATGGTGTCGGAGGCGGGACTTGAACCCGCATGACCAAAAAGCGGTCACTAGCACCTCAAGCTAGCGCGTCTGCCAATTCCGCCACTCCGACATGCTATGTTGTTGATTCGCAGTTCGTTTTGTTCGACCCGCGCGTTCAACGAAGAAGATGATAACCTATGATTCGAGAACTGTGCAAGCACTTTTTTCAAAAAAGTTTACGAATTTGTAAATGCGCAGGTAGATCCGTATGCCCGGCCCCGAATCGGTGTTGCCTCCCGGCGCGTCCTCGGGCATGGGCGATATTTTGCTACGCACTTCGTGCTGCAAAATATCGCTCCCCCTGCGGAATGCGCCGGGAGGCAACACCGATCCGGGACCTGCTAATACGTACTTCAGGCACAATTCTCAAGCATATTCTGAGGCTGATAAGAATTTAGTGGCTCGGCTTTGCCGAGCCCTTATATGGGGAGGCCGGAGCTAAAGCTCCGGCCTCACTCAATTACGAATTAGGCTAAGTGAGCGATCACGGAATCGCACTCCCCCTGCCGAGTTACCGCAGGGCCCGCCCTGGTGTTATTTTTCAGAACATTCCGCAGGACGGAGGAAGCCCCGCGGCGCGTAGCGCGCAGCGGGGCTTCCGACATGTCCGAGGACGTTCTGAAAAATAACACCAGGGCGGGCCCGGACGAAAACAACCGACTACAGGTCGATGTGCGATTCCTTGATCGGGAACGGCTCGGCGAAGTGGCAGGCGCAGCAGTGACCCGGTGCAACTTCCTTAAACTCAGGAAGCTTCTCGGAGCAGATGCCCTGCGCGATCGGGCAGCGCGTGTGGAAACGGCAGCCGGTCGGCGGATCCAGCGGCGACGGCGGGTCGCCAGCGAGGATGATGCGTTTGCGGGTCTTCTGGATATCTGGATCGGGCACCGGCACGGCAGACAGCAGCGACTGCGTGTACGGGTGGTGCGGCTCACTGTAGAGCGTCTTCCAGTCCGAAACCTCGACCATCTTGCCCAGATACATAACGGCAACGCGATCAGAAATGTGCTGCACGACAGAGAGGTCGTGAGCAATGAAGAGATAAGCCGTACCGAACTTGTCCTGGAGCTCCTTAAGAAGGTTCAGAACCTGGGCCTGAATGGATACGTCAAGCGCAGAGACGGGCTCATCGCAGATAATCAGCTTGGGCTTGAGCGCAAAGGCGCGGGCAATGCCGACACGCTGGCGCTGGCCGCCCGAGAACTCATGCGGATAGCGGTTGATGTGCTCGGGGTTCAGTCCAACGACGTCGAGAAGCTCGCGGACACGCTCAATGCGCTCCTCTTTGGTGCCCACGCCGTGAATGGTCATGGGCTCGGAGACAATCTCGCCGATGGTCATACGAGGATTCAGCGAAGCATAGGGATCCTGGAAGATAAACTGCATCTCGCGACGCATGTCCTTGATCTCATGCTTGCTCATCTCGGCAACATCTTTGCCCTGGAAGAACACCTTACCGGCAGTCGGCTTGGTCAAGCGCATAATCGTGCGGCCCGTCGTGGACTTACCGCAACCAGACTCACCAACCAGACCAAAGGTCTCGCCCGGATAAATCTCAAAAGAGATGTCGTTTACAGCAGAGACGACGCGCTTGGAAAAACGCTTGGCGAACATGCCGGACTCAGCGGGGAACTCCTTAGAGAGGTGCTCGACCTTCAGCAGCGGAGTGCGCTCGTTATTGTCTGCCATTTACGCCTCGCCTCCCTTCTTGGAATCCTTGCGCGTACGAGACGTCTCGGGAGCGTTCTTGAGGAACTCGGGGTCACCGGAATAATGGCACGCAGAATAGTGGCCGGACTCGGTGACAACGCGCTCGGGGCGCTGCTTGCGGCACTTATCGGTTGCATAGGGGCAACGAGGCGAGAACACGCAGCCCTCGGGCAGGTTCATGAGCGAAGGCGGGTTGCCGTGAATCGGCGTAAGCGGCTTCTTCTCATCGATGGCCTGCTCCGGGATGGAGCGGATCAGGCCCCAGGTGTAGGGGTGGCGGCTCTCGTAGAAGATTTCCTCAGCAGTACCGAACTCGACGGGACGGCCGGCGTACATAACCATAATCTTGTCGGCCATATCGGCAACAACACCCAGGTCATGGGTAATCATGATGATGGCGTTGCCGTTCTTCTCCTGCATTTCCTGCATAAGCTCAATAATCTGAGCCTGGATGGTAACGTCCAGGGCAGTCGTGGGCTCGTCGGCAATCAGAATATCGGGATCGCAGGCAAGGGCCATGGCAATCATAACGCGCTGACGCATACCACCAGAGAACTGGTGCGGATACTCATTGACGCGCTTCTCGGGCTCGGGAATGCCAACGAGGTCCAAAAGCTCAGTGGCGCGCTTGAGCGCCTCCTGCTTGGAGTAACCACGGTGCAGACGAAGGCCCTCGCCCACCTGCTTACCAATCTTATAGACCGGGTTCAAGGAGGTCATAGGATCCTGGAAGATCATCGCGATATCGTTACCGCGAATGTGCTGCATCTCTTCCTCGGTCATGTGGAGGATGGAACGGCCGCGATAGCGAACGTCACCGCCCTCAATCTTTCCCGGAGGCATCGAGATGAGGCCCATGATAGTCATGGCGGTCACGGACTTACCGGAGCCGGACTCGCCGACGACACCCAGAGTCTCGCCGCGATCGAGTGTGTAGGACACACCGTCGACAGCGCGGACGACGCCATCCTCGGTATGGAAATACATCTTAAGGTCATCGACCTCGAGCAGATGCTGGCCCTCGGGAACCGGCTGGTCCTTCAGGTCCACATAGTTCTTGTTCTTCTTCATCCTTATGCGTCCTTCATCTTGACGTCGAGGGCGTCGCGCAGACCGTCACCCAGCAGGGTGAAGGCGAGCACCGTCGAGAGAATTGCCAGACCGGGCATGATCATCATCCAGGGAGCAGTCAGAAGATACTGCTGACCGTCCTGAATCATAGAGCCCCACGAAGGCGTAGGCGGAATAACGCCCATACCGAGGAAGGACAGAGCGGACTCGGTCAGAATAGCGCCACCGATGTTCATGGTCGCATAGACCACGATGGAAGCAACGGAGTTCGGGAAGATGTGGCGCATAACGATACGGGCATCGGATGCACCCATAGCGCGAGCGGCGTCAACATAGTCGTTTTCCTTGACCGTCAAGATTGCAGATCGGAAGACACGGGCAATCGAGGGCCAGCCGAGAATACCGATGGCGATGAAAACATTTTGAAGACCACGGCCGATAACGGCGATCATGGCGACAACGAACAGCACGTACGGGAACGCCAGGAAGATATCCGCACAGCGCATGATGATCGTATCCCAGATGCCGCCATAGAAACCGGCCAGGGCGCCCATGATCAGACCGATCACCGTGGAGATGGCGGTGGCCATAATACCGACGGAAAGCGAAACGCGCGCGCCGTAGATAACTCGGACGAGAATGTCGCGGCCAAGGGCGTCGGTACCAAACGGGTGCTCGGCACACGGAGCCAGCAGCGAAGTCTCGGCCATGGTCGTCGAGTCAGAAGCCGTCGGCGACCCGAGCCAGGGCTTAGCCCACAGGTCTGCGGTCAAGGCAACCAAAACGACGATGATAATCCAGCAGATACCGATAACGGCGAGCTTATTCTTGCGAAGACGCTTGAAAGCGTCGCCCCACAGCGTGCGGGACTTGGCGGGAGCAGATGCGGCCTTGGTGGCGGTAGCCTGCTCCTGAGACTGAGAATCAGTTTCCTGCATGAGACGTACCTCCCTTAGGCCTTATCCGACGGACCGCCGAGGCGGATACGCGGGTCGAGGAATGCATAGCTAATGTCGACGAGAAGGTTGATCACCATAACGACGACAACGATGAGCGTAACGCCGCCCATAACGATGGGCCAGTCGCGCATGCTAATGGCGCGGTAGACCTCAGAGCCGATACCGGGCCAGTTAAAGACCGTCTCGGTCAGGATGGCGCCCGAAAGCATGCCGCCGAAGTCGACACCAATATAGGTAACAACGGGGATGAGTGCATTCTTAAGCGCATGCTTGACGATGATCGCGCGATTGGAGAGACCCTTGGCCTTTGCCGTGCGGATGTAATCCTGATTCATGACGTCGAGTAGCTGCGAGCGCATGATGCGGGCAGCATAGGCGGTCGAAACCGAAGCCAGCGTGATGGTCGGAAGCACATAGTGCATCCAATCCTGATACTGAGAGCTGGAGCCGCCGGCACCCGAAATCGGCATGGAGAAAGCGCCGCCGGTGGCATCCTTAAGGATGACGCCAAAGAACAGCTGCAGCAGCATGCCGAGCCAGAAGGCAGGAACAGCAACGAGGATCGACGTGGTGAGCGTTACCAAAATATCCCAGAAGGAATAGCGCTTTACCGCCGAAATGATACCCGCACCGATACCCATGATTGCCTCGAGCACAATGGCGCACGCGGCGAGTTTAACCGTATACGGATACTTCTGGGCAAAGATTTCCGCAACCGGCAGCTTGCGCTGATACGAATTGCCCAGATCGCCATGAAGCAGACCATTCATGTAATTCAAGTATTGGTCCACAAGCGACGTTGGAACGGGATCGCCGTTCTCGTCAAGGATCGCGTTGCCGTCCTCGTCCGCCTGGACCAGGTGATAGCGCACGCGAAGTTGAAGCTCTACCTCGGGGGACAGAGCCTTGTCTCCACCGATCAGCTTGATCGGGTCTCCCGGCACAATATTCTGGAGGGCGAACAGAATCAACGTAACGCCCAAAAATACCGGGATGAACTGAAGCACACGTTTAACGATGTACTTACCCATACCACTCCCCTATCTAGGGATTAACCTAAATGGGATGCCGATCGCCAGACCGGCATCCCAAAATTACCATCAGCCAGTTTACCCCAGGTTAGGGAGAACTGTATGTTTCCCATGAGGTCTACGTAAATACTTGACCCTCATGGAAGCTGCAAAACTCTTAGGCGAGCTCAGCGGTACCCAGATCGGCGTGCTTCTGCGGATCGACATAGAGGTACTTGACGCGATCGGAGCCGACGATGGTGTGCGTGTAGAACATCACCGGGATAACCGGGCAGTCAGCGGCGACCATAGCGTCAGCCTCCTGCATCTTGGCGATGCGCTCGTCGTCGTCAACCGTGGCACGGGCCTCATCGACCTTGGCATCGAACTCGGAGTTGTTGTAACCAGAGCGGTTGTCGCCACCGAGGGAGTCGGAGTGGAACAGCGGGTACAGGAAGTTGTCCATGATCGGGTAATCGGCGATCCAGCCCAGACGGCCGAACTGATAGTTGAAGTTCTGATACTGCTCAAGCAGGGCAGACCACTCGGGAGTATCGGAGACGGCGGTGACGCCCACCTTGGCGAGGTCGCCGATGATGGACTCCATGATCTCCTTGTGGCCACCGTCCTGGTTGTAGGACAGGGTCACATTGATGCCACGATCGCCGTTAGCGCCAGCGGGAGCGACCTTGTCGAGGTACTCGTTAGCCTTGTCGACGTCATAGGCGCAGAACTCCCATGCGCCCTCCTTGTAGCCGGCGATTCCCGGAGGAACGATGCCGTCAGCGGGGGTACGGGTGCCCTTGAAGATGGTCTTGCAGATGGCCTCACGGTTGATAGCCAGGGAGATACCCCTGCGCAGGTCAGCGTTGTTGAACGGCTCGGCCGTGGTGTTGCACGTCAGATAGTACGTGGAAGGCTCGGAGCCGAGCAGCATGCGCTCGCCATCACCCATGGTGTAGCCATCCTTGGACTCGCCGCGGTCCTTCTTGGCGGCGTCGATCTGAGCAACGGGAACGTCGCAGACATCGAGGTTGCCGGCCTGGAACTCCTTGTAAGCGGTCTCCACGTCCTTGATGACCTGGAAGTGGATGGCGTCGATCTTGGCCTTGTCGCCATAGTAATCGTCAAACTTCTTGAGGTTGATCTCCTGACCATCCTCCCACTTGCCGTCCATCATGAACGGGCCGTTACCGACCGGGGCAAGGTAGAAGCTCTTGACATCGGACTCGGCGCACTCGGGAACCGGGGACAGAGCCGGGTGAGAGGCGACGAACGGGAAGTCGGCGTAGGCGGAAGTCAGCTTGACGACGAGGGTCTCGTCATCCGGGCAGGTAACGCCGGACAGCTCGGTAGCATTACCGGCAAGCAGATCGTCATAGCCCTCGACCATGGAAAGGTGGTAGGAGACCTCGGAAGGACCATACTCGGTAGCGATGGCTGACTTAGTGTTGACCAGGCGCTCCCAGCCGAGCTTGAAGGACTTGGAGGTAACGTCGTCACCGTTGTGGAACTTAGCCTTCTTGATCTTGAAGGTGAACTCGGTGGCGTCGTCGTTAGCCTCAAAGGACTCGCAAGCCAGCGGAACGATCTCGCCCTTCTCGTTATCGTACTCCGTCAGAGCGTCGAAGAGCTGGTACTCGACCTGAGTGCCCTGATCCTCCTGGACGTTGTAGGGGTCGATGCAGACCGGGTTGTTGATGTAGAAGTTCAGCGTCGAACCGGACTCAGAACCGGAAGCGTCGCCGCCCTTCTTGCCGCATGCGGCAAGAAAAGCCATGGAGCTCGCAGCAAGGGTACCGCCGACAAAGGCGCGACGACCCATAACGGGCTGGTGGAACATAGAATCAGCCATGCCATCCTCCTTATGAGATAGGACAAAGTGAATTCGGCCGGGCAACGTCGAGACAGCCCTTTCGAACCATTCAAACGCGGTCCGCCGTTATGGCTGGTTATGCAGTGCGGACCAACGTTTCGCAATACAGTAGCGCATTTTATGCACAATATGGCGCTAATTCCGGTTAACGGTCGAGAATTTCTTTAGTTGGGCGAAGTATGTGGGGATATTTTGACTCTGTTACAAGTCTGTAAACAAAAAGGGTCCCGCACGTGCGGGACCCTTTACAAACGTATATACGCCGATGCTTAGTAGCCGACGATGCCCTGCGGGAAGAAGAACATGCACAGAACGACACACACGGCAAATACGACAGCCATGATGACGGTCAGGCGATCGAGGTTCTGCTCCATGACGCCCGTGGCAGAGCTGGAGTTATACAGCGAGCTAGCGATCATATCCGAAACGCCGGTGCCCTTACCGGAATGCATCAGGACGAGAATCGTCAACGCCACGGCAGAGACAGCCCAAACGACAAACAGAAGAATCTGAAACGGACCCATAGATAAGCTCCTTAATAGAACAATTCAAACTCCAGTACTGTACCACAACCCCCAGCACTCCCCCACCTGCCATTTGGGGACGGGGTAGAAATGGCAGAAATACCAAAAAGGGGGTTGTCCGGTTGCGGACAACCCCCTTACTAGAAAACGGTATTTGTTTTCTATTAGGCCTCGGTGGCGAGTACGCGACCCGTCATCTCGGCGGAAGGCTCAATGCCAGCCATGGTGAGCATGGTCGGAGCGATATCGGAAAGACGGCCGTCCTCGATACCGGTGAGCTGCGCCTTCTCATCAACGATGATGAACGGCACACGGTTGGTGGTGTGAGCCGTAAACGGATGCTTGGAACCGTCGGAAGCAACGTCAAACATGTGATCGGCGTTGCCGTGATCGGCGGTAATCAGCGCAAAGCCGCCCTTGGCGAGAATCGCCGGGACAACCTTGGACAGGGCATCGTCAACAGCCTCGACGGCCTTAACGGCAGCGTCGAAGACACCGGTGTGACCAACCATGTCGCAGTTTGCGAAGTTCACGATGTAGAAATCAGCGCGATCCTCGTTGATAGCGGCAACAAGCTTCTCGGTAACCTCGGGAGCGCTCATCTCGGGCTGCAGATCGTAGGTAGCGACCTTGGGGGAAGCGACGAGCACGCGCTCCTCGCCCTCCTTGGGCTCCTCGATGCCGCCGTTGAGGAAGAACGTCACGTGGGCGTACTTCTCGGTCTCGGCGGTGTGCAGCTGCTTCAGGCCATTGGCGGCGATAACGTCGGCCAGGACGTTCTCGGGGAACGTCTTGGGGAAGGCGACCTCGACGTCAAACGTCGGATCGTACTCGGTCATCGTCACGAAGTGCGAGAGCTTAATCTGCTCGCGCTCAAAGCCATCGAACTCCTTGTCCGTGAACACGCGGGTCATCTGACGAGCGCGGTCGGGACGGAAGTTGAAGAAGATGGCCGCGTCGCCCTCGTGGATGCCCTCGTTGTGGGCCGCGAAAGGCTCGACGAACTCGTCGCCGCGCGGATCCTTCTCGTAGTAGGCCTTGATACCGGCAACGGGGTCGGTATCGGCATCGGACGCGTTAACCATGACGTCGTAGGCGCGCTGGATGCGCTCCCAACGGTTGTCGCGGTCCATGGCCCAATAGCGGCCCGAAACGGTGGCAACGCGAGCGTCGCAACCGGTCTCCTCGGAGATCTTAGCCAGGAAGGCGCAGAACTCGCTCATGTAGCCGGCACCGGACTGCGGGTCAACGTCGCGGCCATCCATGAAGGCGTGGACGCGAACGGTCTTGACGCCATGCTGGGCAGCCATCTTGACCAGAGCCTCGACGTGGTTCATGTGAGAATGAACACCGCCAGGGCTCATAAGGCCCATGAGGTGGAGAGTCTTGCCGTCAGCCTTGACGTCGTCCATAGCCTTGACGAAGACCTCGTTCTTGGCGATGGAGCCGTCCTTGATGGCATTGTTGATGCGCGAAAGCTCCTGGAACACGATGCGGCCGGCACCGATGTTGAGGTGGCCTACCTCGGAGTTGCCCATCTGACCGTCGGGAAGGCCCACGTCCTCGCCCGAAGCACCGAGCGTGGTGTGGGGATACTGAGCGTACAGGCTATCAAGGAAGGGCGTCTTGGCAGCGGCGACGGCGTTCTCGCCATCGGCCGGAGCAAGGCCGCAGCCATCCATGATGATCAGGAGTGCAGGAAGATGACGCTGTGCCATATGTCCTACTCGCCTGCCTTGACGACCATAGAGGCGAAGTCGGCAGCCTTGAGCGAAGCGCCGCCCACGAGGGCGCCGTCAACGTCGGGCTTGGCGACGAGCTCGGCAATGTTGCCGGGCTTAGCGGAACCACCGTACAGGACGCGGATACCGTCGGCGAGCTCCTCGCCAAACATCTCCTTGAGGGTCTCACGGATAGCGCCGCAGACCTCCTGGGCGTCCTCAGCGGTAGCGGTCTTTCCGGTGCCGATGGCCCAGATGGGCTCGTAGGCGACGACGACCTGCTTGGGGCAGGTGATCTCAAGTCCAGCAAGGCCAGCCTTGACCTGGTTCACGACGTGCTCGACATAGGTGCCAGCCTCGCGGACCTCGAGGGACTCGCCGCAGCAGAAGACGGGAACAAGACCGGCGGCAACGAGGGCCTTGGCCTTCTTGTTCTGGTCCTCGTCGGTCTCGTGGAAGTAGTCGCGACGCTCGGAGTGGCCGATGATGCAGTAGGTGCAGCCAGCGGACTTGAGCATGTCGCAAGAGGACTCACCGGTGAAGGCACCCTTGGCCTCCCAGTACACGTTCTGTGCACCGAGGGCGATGGGGGCAGCCTGAATGCGGTCATGAACCGTGGTGATGTCAATGGTCGGAGGGCAGACGAGCACCTCGACGCCAGCCGGAACCTCGGGCAGAGCCTGAGCCAGCTCGTCGGCGAGCTTGGCGGCCTCAGCGACGTCGTTGTTCATCTTCCAGTTACCAGCGATAAGAAGGGTGCGACTAGGCATCGAGAAGCGCCTCCACTCCGGGCAGGGCCTTACCCTCGACGAGCTCCATGGAAGCGCCACCACCGGTGGAGATCCAGCTCATCTTGTCGGCCAGGTTGAACTTGTTGACAGCCGCGACAGAGTCGCCACCGCCGATGATCGAGGTGCAGTCGGCCTCGGCGACGGCCTCGGCGATAGCCTGGGTGCCGTGAGCGAAGTTGTCGAACTCGAAGACACCCATGGGGCCGTTCCAGAACACGGTCTTGGCACCCTTGACGGCCTCGGCGTAAAGCTCCTCGGTCTTGGGGCCGATGTCCATGCCCTCACGATCGTCGGGGATAGCGTCGGAAGCGACAACCTCGGGGACAGCGTCCTCGCCAAAGTGATCGGCAACGCGGTTGTCGATGGGGAGCAGGATCTTGACGCCCTTCTCCTCGGCCTTCTTGAGCATCTCGCCAGCGCGCTCGACCCAGTCCTCTTCCTTGAGGGACTGACCGACGGTCAGGCCCTGAGCCAGGAAGAAGGTGTAGGCCATGCCGCCACCGATGATCAGGGTATCAGCGGAGTCGATGAGGTGATCGAGAACGCCGATCTTGGAGGAAACCTTGGAACCGCCGACGATAGCGACGAAGGGGCGCTCGGGCTCGGCGAAGATGCCAGTCAGCGTGTCGACCTCCTTCTCGAGCAGGAAGCCGGCGACGGCAGGCAGGTAAGCGGCGGGACCCACGACGGAACCCTGGGCGCGGTGAGCGGTACCGAAAGCATCGAGAACGAAGACGTCACCATAGGAAGCGAGCTTCTTGGCGATCTCGGGATCGTTCTTCTTCTCACGCTTGTCAAAACGGACGTTCTCGAGAACGAGGACCTTGCCCGGCTCGACGGCGGCAACAGCCTCAGCAGCCTTCTCGCCGTAGGTGTCGGCGACAAAGGCAACATCGAGACCAGAGAGCTCAGCGAGCTTCTTGGCGACAGGCTCAAGGGAGAGCTCGGGCTGGAAGCCGGTGCCATCGGGACGGCCGAGGTGGCTCATGAGGATGACGCGAGCGTTGTGCTCAACGAGGTAGTTGATGGTGGGCAGGGCAGCCTTGATGCGGGTGGTGTCGCCAACGACGCCATCCTTGATAGGCACGTTGAAGTCAACGCGGACGAGAACGCGCTTGCCGTCGACATCGATGTCGCGGACGGTCTTCTTGGTAAAGGCCATGTTTGCTTCTACCTTTCGTACGTGTCTGCCTCCCATTACGGCAGACGATTTCCTATAAAAAGGGCGCGACCCTAGGGTGTAAGCCCTATGAGGCCGCGCCCTTCTTTAGACGCTCAACGAGCTATTCGCTAAAAGCTAAATTAAGCAACGAACTTCTCGAAGTACTTGATGGTGCGGACCATCTGAGAGGTGTAGGAGTTCTCGTTGTCGTACCAAGAGGTGACCTGAACGAGGGTCTGGCCGTTGCCGAGGTCAGAGCACATGGTCTGAGTGGCGTCGAAGATGGAGCCGTGGGTCTCGCCGATGATGTCGGTGGAGACGATGTCGTCCTCGTTGTAACCGAAGGTCTCGGAGATGGTGGAAGCGTAGGCCTTCATAGCGGCGTTGACCTCGTCGACGGTGACCTTCTTGTCAACGACAGCGTAGAGGTTGGTGATGGAGCCGGTCGGCGTCGGGACGCGCTGGGCGGCACCGATGAGCTTACCGTTGAGCTCGGGGAGAACCAGGCCGATAGCCTTGGCAGCACCGGTGGTGTTGGGGACGATGTTGACGGCGCAGGCGCGGCTACGACGCTTGTTGCCCTTGCGCTGCGGGCCGTCGAGCGGCATCTGGTCGCCGGTCCAGGCGTGAATGGTGGTCATGATGCCGGACACGATGGGAGCGAAGTCGTTCAGACCCTTGGCCATCGGGGCGAGGCAGTTGGTGGTGCAGGAAGCAGCGGAGATGATGTTGTCCTCAGCGGTCAGCGTCTCGTGGTTGACGTTGTACACGATGGTGGGCAGATCGCTGCCGGCCGGAGCGGAGATGACGACCTTCTTGGCGCCAGCGTTGATGTGGGCCTGAGCCTTAGCCTTGCTGGTGTAGAAGCCGGTGCACTCGAGAACGACGTCGACGTCGAGGTCGCCCCAAGGCAGGTTGTTGGCGTCGGCCTCCTTGTAGATCTTGATCTCCTTGCCGTCAACGGTGATGGAATCCTCGCCAGCAACGACCTCGTGATCGCGAGCGTAGTTGCCCTGCGTGGAGTCGTACTTCAGCAGGTAAGCGAGCATATCGGGAGAGGTGAGGTCGTTGATAGCGACGATCTCGGAGCCCTCATGACCGAACATCTGACGGAAAGCCAGACGACCGATGCGACCGAAGCCGTTAATAGCAACCTTTACTGCCATTGTGTCTCCTTTCGTAAGGCCCCCGCAAGCTACAGCGCCCGCCGTTGAGGCCCACAAACTAACCACTCGCCTAATATACCTTTTTTTTGACTTGAATTTCACGAGAATAGTCGAAATTGAAAATCAAATTTACGTTAAAACGTTTTAAAGAATAAAATAGCAGCTAAATCCGTATATAAGTCGATACTTTAAACTACCGATTTGCTTCAATGAGCTTTTCAAGCCTCAAAACTCGATGGTAGAGGGCCGACTTCGACAAGGGAGGGTCAGCCATCTCCCCTAAATCACGCAGCGACAGATCGGGATAGCGCTCGCGCAGGTCGCAAAAGACCGCCAAGGCATCCGGAAGCGCATCGCGAAGGCCGCGCTGCTCGAGCTCATCGATAAGCGCAAGCTGATGTTGGGCAGCACCGGCGCTTCTGGTCTGGTTGGCGAGCTCGGCGTTCACGCGACGGTTCACATCGTTCTTAACCAACTTGACCGCGCGCGCCTCCTCAATCTCGGCAACGCTGCGCTTGGCACCAATCAGCTTTAATAGATGCTCGATTTCCTCGGCGCTCTTAATGTACACGGCATATGACCCCCGCCGTGCATTAACACGAGCATGGACCCCAATCTGCCCCAACAGGTCGCAAAGCCCCTTAGCATATTGCTCGCCCTGCACCGCGATCTCCAAATGAAAATCGCCGCGTGGATCGGCCACGAAGCCGCCCGCGATGAGCGCGCCGCGGATGTAGGCAAGCCTGCAGCAGGGACGGGCAACGATGTGTCGGGGAACACCAGCAACGAGCCCTCCCCTGCGGTCTAGAATGCCCAGCAGCACCAGAGCCTTGTCCAGGTCGGGTTGATCGGGCAGGGTAATGAGATAGTTACGGACCTTATGCAAGACCGATTTACGAACGGTGAATTCCGTTTTGAGCTTAAGAATGCGATGCGTCAGCGTGATCATCGTGCGCGCGACGGCTCCCGTCTCGGTCGCGACCGTCAAACGATACCGCCCGGAGCCGGCCAACGAAAGCGTACCGCTCACACGCGTCAGGGCGGCAAGCGTCGACAAATCGCAGTATTCACATTCGGGTTCGCAGCGCGCAAGCTCGTCACGCACCTCGGCGGTAAACGACATGCAGGCCTATGCTTTCGTGTTGGCGCGCGACAAGTCGCGATGGGAAATGCTCACGTGATACTGGGCGCCTTCCAAATAACGTGCCGTGGCCTCGGCGATGGCAACGCTGCGGTGCTGACCGCCCGTGCAACCGATGGCAATAGAAAGCTGCGGCTTGCCCTCTGCGATATAACCGGGCATGACCGTATCGAGCAGCTGCGTCCAGGCCTTCCAGAACTCCTGCGTCTTAGGATGGTCCAGAACAAAGTCGGAGACTTTCTTATCGAGACCGGTCATGGTGCGCATCTCGGGATCGTAGAACGGATTGGGCAGGAAGCGAACGTCAATCATAATGTCCGCCTCGACGGGCATACCGTGCTTAAAGCCAAACGAGAACACGTGAACGTCCATGAGCTGCTGGTCGGACAACTCGGAGAACGCCATGCGCAATTTGTTGCGCAGCGCAGAGGTGCGTAGGCGGCTCGTGTCGATAATCATATCGGCTCGATCGCGCACACCCTGCAGCTGCAGGCACTCGCGCTGAATCGCATCGGCCGTAGTCTCCCCCGGCTTGGCAATGGGATGACGGCGGCGATTTTCGCTGTAGCGACGAATCAGTACCTCGTCAGAAGCCTCCAGGAACACGATGTCGCAGCTCATCTCGCGCTCTTCGAGCGCGGCGACCGCATCGAGCAGCTCATCGAACAAGCCCTGGCTACGCAAATCGCAGGTGACGGCGAGATGCCTGCCCACGCCCGTATTAATGCCGACGAGCTCGGCAAGCTGGGCGATCAGACGCGGAGGCAGGTTATCGATGCAAAAATAGCCCATGTCCTCGAACACGTGCATGGCCTGCGTGCGGCCCGATCCGGACATTCCGGTGATGATGACGATATCGGGGATGCGCTCCGAGCGCTCCGCCGCATCCATGGCATCTCCCTTTTGCATGTGCTGCCTCCCAAAAACAAGCGCGGGACCCAGCAACCCAGATCCCGCGCGGTCAATTGCCTATATTGAGTATACCGCCCCGAGCGGATACGAGGCCTGTCTTACGCCTCAAGCGCAGCCTTGAACCAACTCGTAATACTCGTGGGGTGCGTGATGGCGGTGCCGACGACAACGGCCCAGGCGCCAGCATCGATCGCAGCGCGAGCCTCCTCGGGCGTGTGCACGCGGCCCTCGCAGATGATGGGAAGACCGGGGAATTCCTCGGTCGCCTGACGCAGGAGTGGCAGGTCGGGGCCATCGGCCATGGTGCAGTCGATGGCGGCGACGCCGTGAGAAAGCGTGGTGGATACCAGGTCGAAGCCCATATCAACCGCACGGCGAATGTCCTCGATGGTGGCACAATCCGCCATCAGGAGCACGCCCTCCTCGTGCAGCGGGCGGAAGGTATCCTCGACGGTCTTGCCATCGGGACGCGGACGATCGGTGGCGTCGATCGCCACGATATCGGCACCGGCAGCAACGCAGGCGCGAGCGTGACGCAGCGTCGGCGTGATGTAAACGCCCTCGTGTCCATCCTTCCACAGGCCGATGACGGGAACCTCACAGCGACCCTTAATAGCGGCAATGTCGGCAAGGCCCTGACAGCGAATGGCGGCGGCGCCGCCAAGCTCGCAAGCGCGAGACATTTGAGCCATGGTCTCGGGCGTACGAAGCGGCTCGCCCATATACGCCTGAACGCTCACGACGAGCTTGCCCTTCAGGGATTGAATCAAAGGATCAACGGTCATGTGCGACTCAACCTTTCTCAAAACAGCCTTCTGAGACACCGCACCTTGACGTTCAAACCGTCGCTCGCGTACCGAAGTACGCTTCGCTCCTCTTTCACGTCAATCTGCGGCACCTCAGAAGGCGCACTTGGTAGTTATGTTTACTTCAACGAGGCAAGAAGATGCTCAGCGGCACCGATGAGCGGAGCATCGCCCTCCAGAGAACCGATGAGGATCGGCGTGTCCTGAAGCGGATCGAGCGCCTGGCTGGCATAGCCCTCGTGCACCGAATCCTTCCACGTCTGCGAACGCCAATCGGGACCTTGGTGAATCACGCCGCCCGAAAGCACGATGACCTCAGGGTCCAGGATGTTAGCGAGCGAGCCCAAGCTGGCACCCAGCGCAAAGCCGGCATCATGGATGACCTCGGTCGCCTTTGCGTCGCCTGCACGGCACAGGTCGTTCACATCGCGACCGACCGAAGGACGGCTGGGGTCGACGCGGCCAAAGCGCTCATCGTACATACGACCAATGGAAGTGCCCGAAGCAACCGACTCCAGATGGCCGGAACGCCCGCAGGCGCAGGGAATGCCGGCGGCAGCCGAGCACTCGATGTGGCCCATATGGCCAGCAGCACCATGGAAGCCCTGCATCACGCGGCCGTTCTCGACATATGCGCCGCCGATACCCGTACCGATGCCAAGACACAAGACGGAGAACTTGCCCTTGCCGACACCCCAGTGGGCCTCGCCCAGAGCATGAGCCTGCACGTCGCCCACAACGGCAACGGGAAGACCAAGGTCCTCGCGCAGACGCGGCCCCAACTGAACGCCGGACCAGCCGGGCATGATCTCATTGGCATACGCAATGGCGCCCGTCTTGGGATCGACGACGCCTGCGGCACCGATACCGACACCGAGAACCTCGACATCGGGATTCGCCTCAAGAGCGGCCTTGATAGACGCCTCGATACGCTGGAAGACGGCCTCGCCGCCCTCTTGGGCCTCTGTGGGAACCTCGGCCTCAAAAACGGGATGGGGCACACTACCGTCAGCCGGGTACTCCATGATGGCAGTCGCAATTTTAGTTCCGCCGATATCGACAGAGCAGACGTACTTGTTCTCCATGTCGCTCTCCTTCGGAGATAAAAACAACTACAGGAAATGCGCCGTCAGGCTAGCCGTCACAGCGCAGTAAAGGTTTTCCAGGTGTCCGAGATCGCCGAGAAACCGTGTGGCCATTGACCTAATGGGTCATGGCCACACGGTTGAACGGCGAGGTCGGGTGCCTGGGAAGCTTTACAGGAGACCGTTGTCCTGAAGGACCTTCCTAATCGCCTCGACGTTCTCGCCGGTCATGGCCTTCACCGGGCGCGGCATGGTCGGGCTGTCGAAGATGCCCATGAGGTTCATAGCGGTCTTGAAGGCGCCGACGCCACCGGCATAGCCCTGGACGCCCGAGGTGACATCCCAGATGTGGGAGATCTCGTTGAGGCGATCCTGCTCGGCCTTGACGGTAGCCCAGTCACCGGCCTGAGCGGCCTTCCACTGGCGCACGTAGCCCTCGGGCTCAACGTTGGCAAGGCCCGGGACAGAACCGTCGGCGCCACCGAGGTAAGCGCCGTCGACGACAACCTCGTGACCGGTGAGGATACTCATCGGATGGCCGTTCTTCTCGTTCTCCTGAACGAGGTAGCGGAACGAGATGTCATCACCCGAGGAATCCTTGACGCCAGCAAGGACGCCCTCGGCGCCGAGCTTGGCAAGGAGCTTCCAGGGGAGCTTGGTGTGAACGCAGACGGGAATGTCATAGGCAAAGATGGGCAGGTCGAGCTCCTCGTGCAGGATGCGGAAGTGCTCCTCGACCTCGGTCATGCCCTGCAGGGCATAGAACGGGCAGGTGGCGACAAGCGCATCGGCGCCCAGCTCCTGAGCGACCTTACCGTGCTCGATCATGCGCTCGGTCTCGGTATCGATGATGCCGACCAGAACAGGCACGCGGTGATCGACGATGCGCACGGCCTCGGCGATAATCTGGCGACGGCGCTCGTCGGTGGAGAAGACGACCTCGCCCGAGGATCCCAGGAAGAACAGGCCATCGACGCCGGCATCGATCATGCGGTTGATGCTGCGCTCAAAGGAGACAACATCGAGCTGGTGATCTTCGGTATCGGGAACAACGACGGGAGGGATAACGCCGGTGAATTTCTGAGTTGCCACAAGAATCTCCTTAGTTGTCTGGCGGGCGGCCCTATGCCACCCACTCTTGTTGGCAGTGTCCAGGCCGTCTAGGCCAAAGAACACGGGTAGAACGTTTGGTTAAAAAAGTCGATGACTTCGTTTTCGAACGCGTTGATGCGCTCATGAGCGTATTTGGCATAGATGATATGCCTCCGGTCACACTCAAGACCGTTGAATACGGCAAACTGGCCCTTGGGATCACTCACGGCATCCATGAGCGATGTGCCCATGAGCACCGATCCACGCACCCGAGACGACAACGCCTCGAGGCCACCGGGAATTGGATTGGCAACCGCCGTGCAGGCGAGGCCCCGCTCGTCCAGAGCAGAAACCGCCAGCGCGACTCCGCCGCCAAGGCCCTCGCCCCATGCAAAGATGCGGTCGGGGTCCACGCCATCAAGATTGCGCGCCACCTTCGCCATCGCGCAACCCCAACGGACGCGCTTGACAAAAGCAGGAGAGGCAATCCCCTGCTGCAGCTCGCTGGATCCAATCGCCTCATCGTCCAGCGCAAGCACGGCATATCCCATGGCCGCAAACCTCGTCATGTGATGCCATCCCCGCACGGGTCGGTCGATGTCGTGAAACATCAGACATAGCGGCACAAGCTCGGATGCTCGGGCGCGACCGGCAGGCTCGATCAAACGTGCGTGGACCACATCGCCACCAAGCTCAAAGGAAACCTCGGAGTAGCGGGCATACGGATTGGCAAAATCGATCGCCGTAATACTCGGCCCGCAAACCTCAAGGTCCGAAGCGGCTATCTCTAATTCGGAAACATCCGCAGAAGCATCACCGCGCCAATCCCGGAAATCAGCGAGCCTTGACGAGACCGTTCCGGGAATCCCCACAAGGTCGGAGACAATCAGCTCATTGACATTGCTCTCGCACTTAGACATGAGCCTCCCCTCCCTTGCAGAAAAACGGAATGATCAGATCGTCAAAATCCTGAATCTCCTCGTGGCCAAAGCCTTCAAAGAACTCATGACGCTTTTCACAGGTCAGGTTGTTATAGACCGCAAACTGCGTCGCTGGCGGACAGACGGTATCGGCTGTGCCGGTGCCAAACAGCACGGGGCATTTGACCATAGGGGCAAAGTTCTTGGAATCGAAGTACGCCAGCTTGGCATAGGCTTCGTCGATACGAGTCGAGTCCTCGTCAAACCAGCGAGACCAATAGCGCAGGCCCTCGTAGGCAATGTCGTCGGCATCCAAATCCCAGACCAGGCGGAAATCCGACAGGAAGGGATAGAGGATGGCGGCGCGATTGATAAGCTCGCTGTTAAGTGCACAGGTCGCAATGCCCAAACCGCCGCCCTGCGACGCGCCGTTCACAAACACACGGGCAAGATCGATGCCCTCGAGCTCGCGAACGATGCGGCACAGGATGCGAATATCTTGGTGCAAGCGGACATAGTAGAGGTTGGCCGGATCGCCGTCGATACCGGCGACGATATGGCCCGCGACCGTTGTGCCCTCAAATCCACCAATGTCCTCGGAGGGACCTCCTTGGCCGGGGCAGTCGAGGGCGATGAGTGCCATGCCCATGCCCGCAAACGACGCCTGCTCAAACCAGCTGCGGCTTGCACCCGGATACCCATGGAACTGAAGTACCAATGGCACGGGCTCGTCCGAGACGGGTTTAAGGTACTTGGCATGCAGGCGAGCGCCACACATGCCGGTATACCAGAGGTCGAAAAGCTGGCAGGTCACGGCATCGGTGACCGATGCCGTCTCGATCGCATAGTCAAGCCCGACGGCGTCGGCCTCGGCCATGCGGTCCTTCCAAAAGAGATCGAAATCCGATGGACGGGGCATAGCGCCTCGATATTCACCAAATTGCTGTTGTAGCTCCTGAGCACTTGGCATGGCTCGTGAACCCAACCTTTCGAAATCGCAACGGAGGTGCGCCCGGCAAGGGAACCGGGCGCACGGGAGGGAAAGCGAGGCTACTCGCCGAGCTTGGGATGCAGCAGCGACGGCGCAGCGCCGAGCAGCATCTTGGTGTAGGGGTCCTGGGGGTGCTGGAAGACCTGCTTGGCCTCGCCCTGCTCGACGATCTTGCCGCCATTCATAACGATGATGTCGTCAGAGATATAGCGGACCGTCTGGATGTCATGGCTGATGAACACCATGGCCAGGCCGAGCTCCTTCTTAAGGTCGGTCAGCAGGTTCAGAATCTGCGCGCGGACCGAAACGTCCAGAGCCGAGGTGGGCTCGTCGGCGATGATGGCATCGGGGTTCAGCGACAGGGCACGGGCAATTGCGACGCGCTGGCGCTGGCCGCCCGAAAGCTGACCGGGAAGAACCTCGGCGGCGGAGCTGGGCAGACCGGTGAGCTCCAGGAGTTCCTTGACGCGCTTCTCCTGCTCGGCTTCGGTGCCCAAGTTGTGGACGCGCATGGGATCGAGCAGCTGCTCGCGAACGACCATGCGGGGGTTGAGCGCCGTGGCCGGGTTCTGGAACACGACCGAGATGACGCGACCCATGTGGCGACGGTCCTCGGCGGTACGTTTGGTAACGTCCTTGCCCTTAAAGTAGACCTTGCCGCTCGTGGGGGCCTGCAGGCCGCACATGACGTTGGCGGTGGTGGACTTACCGCAACCGGACTCGCCGACGATGCCGATGGTCTGTCCGGGCATGAGCTTAATCGTTACACCCTGGACGGCGTGAACCAGGTTGGGGTGCAGGATCGAGCCGGTACGGGTCCTAAAGGTGACGTGAACGTCATCAAGGAAGATGATCGGCTCGACGCCGTTGACTGCGGTCTCGCTCATCTACATCACCTCCGCGTGAGGGGTCAAACCATTTGCCTTGAGCACCTCGTCGGGGAGCTCGGAATAGAAGTGCTCGGTGCCAGGCACGCGCTTGAAGACCGGACGGGTGTCCAGGCCAATACGCGGATGGCTCGAGCGGGGCGCGAAGCGATCGCCCTTGGGGAAATCGCGCGGGCTCGGAACGGCGCCGGGCACCTGGTGCAGGCGGCCCGAACCGCTCTCGATGGACAGGACGGAACCCAGAAGACCGCGGGTGTACTCGTGGATCGGGTTGGTGAGCAGCTCCTTGGTGGGCGCCTGCTCGATAACCTGACCGGCGTACATCACCGTGATGTTATGGGCGACCTCGGCGACCAGCGCCAGGTCATGCGAGACGAAGATCATGGCAAAGCCGAGCTTGGCCTGAAGGTCGTTGAGCAGCTTGATGACCTGCTTCTGGACGGTAACGTCCAGGGCGGTCGTGGGCTCGTCGCAGATGACCAGCTTGGGGTCGCGGGTAAGGGCCATAGCGATCAGAACACGCTGACGCTGGCCACCGGAAAGCTCATGCGGGTAGCTCTCGAGCGTACGCTTGGGGTCGAGGCCCACGAGCTCCAGGAGTTCCTCGGCGCTGCGGGTGCCGCCGCGCTTGGTGAGCTGCTTCATCTGGGCAGAGATGAGCATGGAGGGGTTGAGCGAGGACAGGGCGTCCTGATAGACCATGGCGATATCGGTACCGCGCAGGCCGAACCACTCCTTCTTGCTCATCTTGAGCAGGTCGCGGCCCTCCCAGAGGACCTCGCCGGAAAGGTGCTCGTCATCGTCGGTCAGGCCCATGATGGCCAGCGTGGTGATGGACTTACCGCAACCGGACTCGCCCACCAGGCCCATGGTCTGACCAGGACGGACGTCAAAGTTGACATGGTCGACGACGTTGATATCACCGTGATGCTCAAACTGAATGCAGAAATCGCGGACCGAGAGAATCGGTTCGACAGACTCGTCGGGCACATGGCGATCGTCACGCTTGAGCTCGACATCGCGCAGGGCGCCAAGGCGAGCGGAGAGGGACTGGGCCTGCTCCTTGTAGGCGCGAACGGGGTCGGAGACCAGCAGGTCGGCCTCGCGGCGCTTGGAGGAATCGGTCGGATCCAGGGCGGCGGAGGGAGCAGCGGCCATGGCGTCGGTAATGCCCTCGGAGAGGATGTTGAGCGCCAGGCAGGTGATCATGATGGCCAGGCCCGGGAACAACGCCTGCCACCAACGGCCGGCGAGCACGCCGCCGCGGGCGTCGGCGAGGATGTTGCCCCAGGTAGCGGTGGGCTCCTGGATACCAGCGCCGATGAACGTCAGCGAAGCCTCGAAGATGATGGCGTCGGCGACTAGGGTAACGGTGAAGACCATGATCGGGGCGATGCAGTTACGCAGAACATGCTTGATTAAAATCCACGGAGCCTTGGCGCCGGAAACGATGACCGCGCGGACATAGTCCTCGCCGTACTCGGACACGATGTTGGCGCGCACGATACGGGCAATCTGCGGAGTGTACATAAAGCCGATGGCGAAGATGATCGACGGCACGGAGTTGCCCAGGATGGAGACGAAGACGGCCGCGAGGGCGATGCCCGGGATGGACATGATGATGTCCAAGATACGCATGATCGTCTCGGAGACGGCCTTGCGCGAAACCGCTGCAAGGGCGCCCACGACCGAGCCGCAGACCAGAGCCATGGCAGTGGCGCCAAAGCCGATAATCAGCGAGTAACGACCACCGTAGAGCATACGCGACAGAATATCGCGACCCTTATCGTCGGTACCGAAGATAAATCCGTTGCCGGGAGCCTGGCGAGCCGTAAAGATCTCGACCGGGCTATAGGGGGCAAGAAGGGGCGCCAGAATCGCAGTCAGGGCGACCAGCACCAGCACGACGGCGGCAATCTTAGAAGACAGCGTCATCTTCTTCCAGCCACCGAGCTTGAGCCCCTTGGAGGCAGCCTTCTCGAGCTGCTCGGTTTGCTTCTCTCGAATCTTTACCATAATCTACACCGTCCTGATGCGCGGGTTGATGAGCAGGTAGAGCATGTCAACCACGATGTTGATGATGATGAAGGCAAGAGCAACGACGATAACGACGCCCTGAACCAGGTTCGCCTCGTTGCCCTGAACGCCCTGCAGAATCGCGGTGCCCATGCCGGGGAGGTTGAAGATAACCTCGATGACGACGGCGCCGCCCATGAGGTAACCGATCTTAAGACCGAGGGTAGTGACCGGGGTGATCAGCGCATTGCGAAGAACGTTGATACCGACGACGACCTTCTCGGGAACGCCGGCACCGCGAGCCATACGGACATAGTCCTTGTCGAGCTCCTCGACCATGGCGGTACGCACGATACGAGTCATCTGGCCCGTCAGCGGAAATGCCAAGGCGATGGCGGGCATAATCATGCGGCCCAGATAACCAGCCGGATTCGTGGTGAAGTGAGGCAGAGCACCCGATGCCGGGAGCACCTTAAGGTAGGAAGAGAACAGCAGGATCAACAGAACGGCAAGCCAGAACGACGGGGTTGCCAAGCCGGCGATGGAAAAGACGCGGATCACTTGGTCCGGCCATTTGTCGCGATACAGTGCCGCGATGACGCCGAGCAAAAACGAAACGACCGCACCGATGGCAAGGCCGATGAAGGTCAGCTGCATCGTGACGGGCAGGGCCGTGGAGATGCGCTTGGCAACGGAGTTGCGAGCAGCACCATAGGTGCCCATGTCGCCATGGATCAAATCGCCCATATAGCGCACGTAGCGCACGGGCCAGGGGTCGTCCAGACCATACTTCTCATGGTACTCGGCAACCGCCTCGGGCGAGGCACCGTCACCCAACGCCGTGTAGGCGGGGTCGGTCTTGGAGAACGACATAAGGAAGAACACCAGGACGGTGACGCCCAATGCCATGATCGGCAGCGCCACAAGACGCCTTCCAATCAAACGTAGCAAGTTGTTCACGTTCTCTCCCCTTTCTTTTGTCGGTAGGACCAACTGGTATATGAGTACGGATACTCATTACAAGACCCGAGCGACATCGAGGTCGCCCGGGTCTTTGTTTCAACTATGAGGATACGGTCCCAACGACCGACATCCTGCATACAGACTCAAGCGAGTCTTACGCCTTGACGGTCGCAACGCCCCTGAAGGACATGCTCGTCGTGCCGATGCCCTTGAAGCCATCGAGGGCCTCGCCGTTGGGCGCAGTGGACGGATCGTCCCAGGAAGCGGAGACGGTCTTGACGTGGACAACGGGGTACAGAACGGCGTTGTCGGCAATGATGTCGAAGCACTCGTTCCACTTCTTCTGCTGCTCGTCGCCCTCGGCGGCAAGAGCCTCGTCCATGAGACTGTGGAGCTTCTGCCACTCAGCGGACTCCTTCCACGGGCAACGGGTCTGCATCCAGACGTTGTCGCCGTACCACCAGTTGAGCAGCAGGTCGGGGTCGGCGCCGAAGCAGGAAGGATCGCCAGGGGCAAGGAGGATATCGTAGGCCTCGCCGCCGTCGATGGCAGCGTAGGTGGCCGGCGAGGTATCGGTCTGGATGGTCACATCGAAGCCGAGAGCGTCGAGGTCGTTCTTGACCTGGGCGGCCATGCCCTTAATCTGCTCGTTGTCGGTGGTGCGCAGGGTGATGGCACCCGGGGTGATGCCAGACTCCTCGATGAGCTTCTTAGCCTTCTTGGCGTCGGTCTTGTACACCGTGGAAGCCTCATGATAGTTGGTGAAGCTCTTGGGCAGGTAGCAGCTGGCAGCGGTGGCAAGGCCGGCGAAGGTGTTGCTGACCATCTTCTCGGTGTCGAGCGCATACATGACAGCCTGACGGACCTTGACGTTGTTCCAAGGCTCCTTGGCGACGTTGAACATGATGAAGCGGGTGCCGAAACCCTGAACGTTATCGATCTTGCAGCCGGCGCTCTCGAGCTGGTCGACGGCGTCAGCGGTAACGAGCTCCATAACGAGCGTGGAGCCCTCCTGCTGAGCGGTAACGCGAGCGGTGGGGTCGGTCAGGATGCTGTACTGGATCTTCTTATCCTCGGCAGCATACTCACCGTTGTACTCGGGGTTGGGAACCAGGGTGATCTCGGTATCGGAGATAGAGTCGTACATCCAGGGGCCGGAGCCGATCGGCTGCTTGGCGCGATCCTCCTCGGTCTGGGTGGCCGGGGTAACGCGGACGATGGCCAGACGATCCTTGAGCAGGGAGAAGTTGGGGACCTTGGTCTTGACCGTCACGGTGCTGGCGTCCTTGGCCTCGATGGACTCGAAGGGCTGGAAGAACGGAGCATAGGTAGCGGAAGCGGCGCAAGCGGTGTAGGAGGCAACGACATCGTCAGCGGTGACCTCGGTGCCATCGGAGAACTTGGCGCCCTTGCGGATGGTGACCTCGAAAGTGGTGTCGTCCACAGACTTGGGATCGTCGGTGGCGAGCTCGTTGAAGGTGCTGTAGTCGTGGTAATCGATGCCGTAGAGGCCCTCGACGACGTGCCAGTTAGCACCCAGGCCCACAGCGGAGCCGGTGCTGGCGGGATCGAAGCTGGACGGAGCGTAAGCGGAACCAGCGGTGATCACGCCGCCGCCACGGTTGGCGGAATCGGTGGAACCGGAAGCGGAACCCTCGTCGTTGGAGCTGCCACCGCAGCCGGTGAGACCAAGCCCTGCGACAGCAGCGACGCTGCCGGTGAGGCCGAGGAACGAACGCCTGGACATACCCTTGTTGATGATGGCCATGTCTTCTCCTATCAATAGAGAATCTTACCCGGGAGCACCTAGACGTGCCCCCGCGCAACTTGCGGACGATATATACCTTACCTACCGACGAACCCAACTGAGGTGCCGCGCTCGGCGACCGATACATACATACGCTTGAACGGTATTTACTACCGTTCACCGAATTCATTGACAAACGATTCGCCAGACAGTATGTATCGACGAGGTGAGATATCAGTCTTCGTCAACCCGCAGGATAGCAGGGTTGTTCACCATGGCTAGTCAAACGTTTTAGCGTTAATTAAACCCGAAATCGGCTGGTAATCGCCGTGAAATAAATGATTGAAAATCACGCAATCATGTATATCAGTTGTTTAGAGGCGTGTTTAGTTTTCGGATTGCTTTGCCGCCGCCTCGGCGCGCTCGGCATTCCATGCAACGAGCGCCTCGTGAACCGCTTTGGCGACATCGGCAGGAATGCCTCGAACTTCCGCGATCTCTTGCTCGCTCGCCGCGCGCAAACGCTTCATCGAGCCAAAATGGCGCATAAGGGCACGTTTTCTGGTGGGTCCCACGCCTGGAACGTCATCGAGTACCGAAACCGTCATGGCTTTATCGCGCAATTCGCGATGGAACGTGATGGCAAAACGGTGCGATTCATCGCGCACCTGTTTAATTAGATAGAGCGACGCGGACCCGGTCGGCAGCACGACTGGAGTCTCGTCCCAAGGCACGAAAACCTCCTCATCGGCCTTTGCCAAGCCACAAACTGGTATATCGAGCCCAAGAGCCTCAAGTTGCTTGATCGCAGCGGTCAATTGCGGCTTACCGCCATCGACAACGAGCAAATCGGGGCGCGAGCCAAAGCGCTCGTCGGCCATACGCTCGGGAGCATAACGTCGTCCCAAAACCTCGGACATCGACACGAAGTCGTTTGCCTCGTCCAATTCGGCCTGAATTTTAAAACGACGATACTGACTCTTGTCGGCGCGCCCGTTGGTAAACACCACCATCGAGGCGACCGTGAAGGTGCCATGCAGTGTAGAGATATCGAAGCACTCGATACGCAACGGCGGCGATGGCAGCGCCAACGCACTTTCGAGCTCCAGGAGCGCTTGATTGGTGCGGTCGTCAGCGTACCCCGTTCGCATCATGTAGCGCATGAGAGCATGGCGCGCATTTTTGGATGCCATATCGAGCAGACGGTGCTTTTCGCCACGCTGCGGCCTATGGAGATGGCAGGAACGCTCACGCTTGCCCGCAAGCCACTCCCCCAGCGCCTCCGCATCCTCAAGCTCGACGGAAAGGTTGACCTCAGCTGGAATATCAGCCGTCTCGTCGTAATAGCGCTTAAGAAAGCCCGACTGGAGCTCTTCCTCGTCAACATCAAGACCCTTGTCGAGAATGAACTCGCAGGTGCGAACTGTTCGGCCCTCGCGAACGACGAAGACGCAAGCGGCGGAGATGGTCTCCTCGCGATAGAAACCGATGACATCTATATCGACACTGGAGGGAAAAACGACTTGCTGACGATCGTCCAGACCCCTGATGACCTCCAAACGACGTTTGACGCGTGCCGCGCGCTCAAAGTCGAGCGCCTCAGCGGCATCCGTCATCTCGGAGGTCAGCTCATCGACGACATCCTTGCGATGGCCCGACAAAAAGCGCTCGACACGCTTGACGTTCTTGGCATAGTCTGCCGGGGAAATCACGCCGACACACGCACCCGGGCCGCGCCCGACATGGTAGTCAAAGCAGGGGCGCCCGTTTTGCGCGCAAATCATATTGACGATGTCTTCCTCGCCCTTGTGGGACTCGACGATACGGCGACAACGACGCCACTCCGCACAGGATGCGGAGCAGATGGGGATAACCTTGCGCAGCGTATCTATCGTCTCACGTGCCGCGCGGCTATCGGTATAAGGTCCAAAATAGCGCGTTCCCGGCTTATGACGCTCACGCGTGTATTTGATAGCGGGATACAGGTCGCCCTTTGTAATGGCGATAAAGGGGTAGCTCTTGTCATCCTTGAGGTCGACGTTAAAGTACGGATGGTACTGACCAATCAAATTGCGCTCGAGCACCAACGCCTCGTGCTCGGTCTCCACCACGATATAGTCAAAGCTCGCCACCAGCTGCATCATCAGCGGGATCTTCTGGCGCTCGTCCTGCAGCGTCACGTACTGACGCATACGGGCGCGCAGGTTTTTCGCCTTGCCCACGTAGATGACATCGCCCTTGGCGTCTTTCCAAAGGTAGCAGCCGGGCTGCGTGGGAACGCGCGAAACCTGCTCGGCAAGCGTTGGAATGTTGTCGTGACCGGCCACGCGCACCTACTTGCGACGAATCAGCGCCGAGACCTCGGGCATCTTAAGGACGACGGCAAGGCCAAAGGTAACAGCAAGCGAGACGACACCCGCAACGCAAACGTAGCCAAGAGTAATCAGAATCGAGCCGCCAAGTGCCCCGACAAAGTGCTCAAGCGCCCACATGACGCCGGCGCCTGCGGCAGCACCCAGGCCACCGAGCAAAAGGCCAAAGAAACCGCCATGCAGGATAGATTTAACCTGAAGACCACGCAGACGACGACGCAGCCACCACAGCGAGCAACCGACCAAGATCACGTAGTCGACGACATACGAAAGCGCGATTGCCGGCATACCGAAGCCCAGCACAACGCCAAACAGCAGAACCGAGCCGGCCTGGCCGATGGCGGAATACAGACAATAGCGGCTATAGGGCTTCATGTCGAGCAAGGCAGAGAAGCTCTTCTGCATCAGCACGACCACGCCGTAGAGCGGCAGGGAAAGTGCCAGGTAGATAAGGAACTCCGACACCAGCGCCACACCGGACTCATCGAACTTGCCAGCGCAGTAGATCATGTTGAGCGGACGCGCGAAGACAATCAGGTACAGCGCGAATGGAATCAGGAAGAACAGCATCTGGGCGACGCCACGCGAAATGCCCGTGCGGACGCTGTCGTAATCCTTCTCCTGTGCGTCGTGAGAGAGCTCGGTATAGAGCGCCGTCGAAAGCGAGGCGGCAATCAGCGCGTAGGGCAGCGTGTACCACAGGCGCGCATAGGCGATGACGGAAGGACCAGTCTCGGGCTGGACCACCAGCGCAGCAGCGTTGGTGATAGAAGTCGAGACAAACATGCACACCGTGGCGAGCAGCGTCGGGATACCGAGCGCAATCGTCTGGCGCAGTGCGGGGTCCTTAAAGTCGATATGGATATGGGGATGCACGCCGTGCTTGCCAAGCGCGGGGATCTGACATGCCATCTGAACAAAGACACCGAGGGTCGTACCGGCCGCAATCAAGATGATGCCGGCACGTTCGCCAAACTGTGCGGACACGGGCGCAAAGCCCATAAAGCTCGCAATGACGATCACATTGTTGAGGACCGGGGCAAACGTCGACCAGAAGTAGTCGCGGTGTGCGTTGAGGACGCCCGAAAACACCGAGCCCAAACCATAAAACAGAATCTGGATGGCAAAGAAACGGAACATGAACGCAGCGGTATCCATGCTGCCGCCGTCACCCGAAAGGAACGATTGCGTCCAGATAAAGCCCGGGGCGAACACGGTCCCCAGCAACGAAATGCCACCCAGCACCAATAGCAGAATACCGAGCAGGTTGCCCACGTACTCGTTAGAGGCCTCGCGACCCTGCTCACGCCTCACGCCCATGTACACGGGCAAAAACGCCGTCACGAGCATGCCGCCCATCACGAGTTCGTAGAGCATATTGGGCAGGTTGTTGGCGACCTGATAGGAAGACGAGAGCAGCGACATGCCGATAGCGGCCGCCATTGCCCACGTGCGGATAAAACCGGTGACGCGAGACACGATGGTCAGGATGGTCATAAGCCCGGCGGAACGACCAACCGTGGAGTAGTCCGACGAGCCCATGTCGTCAGTGTCGTCTCGCGACGAAGAAGCTTCGGATGAGGGTGTCTGAGGCGCAGATTCTTTTGCAAAATGAGCTCCGCACTTCAATTCTTCCTGCGGCATCGCTCAGTCCTCTCTCGTAATCGGGGCGACCGTCGCCCCGCAAAATGCAATTAAATCATCAGGTGCAAGCTCAAGCTGATAACCACGCTTGCCTCCCGAAATAAAAATGGTATCCCAAAGGACACATGTCTCATCAATGAGCGTCCGGTAGCGTTTTTTCATACCGACCGGACTGCAGCCGCCGCGAACGTAGCCAGTCGCCGCAAGCAAATCCTTCACATGCATCATGGCCAAGGACTTCTCCCCCGCGGCACGCGCGGCGGACTTTAGATCGAGCTCGTCGGCAACAGGGATGCAGCACACGACGTGGTCGTTGGACGGCGTCACGCAGACCAAGGTCTTAAATCCTTGTCCGGGCTCCTCGCCAAGCTGCTCCGAAATCGCGACCCCCAGGCCCGCCGACTCATCACCATCGTCTTCGTACGTATGTAGAACATAGGAAATGCCGGCGCTTTCCAGCTCGCGCATCGCATTGGTTTTTGGCGTCTTTACAGCCTTTGCCATGGCATATCCTTTCCCTCGCATTCGGACGCAAGGATTAAGTATATGTCCAATTCGGCTGCATACGTCACTTCGACACAGCAAGCGCCATCGAATCACAAGGAGTCGATGGCGCCCATAAACTGAATCGCCTATTTATTGAGCATCAAGTTGAGCCTGACGCTCCCGGTCACGCCTGAGCAACGGCGCCAAAAACTTGCCCGTATAACTCTGCGGACAGTCCGCAACCTGCTCCGGTGTGCCCGAAACCACGACGGTTCCGCCGCCGTTACCGCCCTCGGGGCCCATATCGATCAGGCGGTCGGCAACCTTGATGACATCAAGGTTGTGTTCAATCACCAGCACCGTGTTGCCCGCATCGACCAAGCGCTGCAGCACATCGAGCAGCTGGCGGACGTCCTCAAAATGAAGGCCGGTCGTCGGCTCATCCAAAATATAGAACGTCTTGCCCGTCTGGCGTCGATGAAGCTCCTTGGCGAGCTTCACACGCTGCGCCTCGCCGCCCGAGAGCGTCGTAGCGGGCTGGCCCAGGCTCACGTAGCCCAAGCCTACATCGTACAGCGTCTGGAGCTTGCGCTTAATCTGCGGGATATTCCCAAAGAAGGCCAGTGCCTCGGTGACGCTCATGTCGAGCACGTCCGAGATGGTCTTACCACGGTAGGTGACCTCAAGCGTCTCGCGGTTATAGCGTTTGCCGCCGCAGACCTCACAGGGGACATAGATATCGGGAAGGAAGTGCATCTCGATCTTAATTTGTCCGTCGCCCTTGCATGCTTCGCAGCGACCGCCGCTCACGTTAAAGGAGAAACGTCCCGGCGAGTAGCCGCGCGCCTTCGACTCCGGCGTACTCGCAAACAGCGCGCGAAGATCATCCCACAGGCCAATGTACGTAGCAGGGTTGGAACGCGGCGTGCGGCCAATCGGCGACTGGTCGATATCGATAACCTTATCGATACACTCGATGCCCTCGATTTTCTTATACGGACCCACAGGGCGCGTCGAACGGTGAATGGCATTCGTAAGGGCAGGTGCGATAGTGTCGGTAACCAGGGAGCTCTTACCCGATCCCGACACGCCGGTAACGACCGTAAGCGTACCAAACTCGATCTTGGCGGTAACGTTTTTGAGGTTGTTGGCGCGGGCGCCCGTGATCTTAAGGCAGCCGCGACCGGGCTTGCGGCGCTCATCGGGAACCCGGATCATTCGTTTGCCGGTCAGATAAGCGCCCGTCATCGACTCGGGACACGCCATGATATCGGCAGGCGTTCCCGCCGCGACTACGTGTCCGCCGTTCACGCCCGCGCCGGGGCCCATGTCGATCACATAGTCGGCAGCACGAATCGTATCCTCATCATGCTCGACGACGATGACGGTATTGCCGATATCGCGTAGGCGCTCAAGCGTCTTGATCAGGCGCTCGTTATCGCGCTGATGGAGGCCAATCGATGGCTCGTCCAAAATGTACAGCACACCCATGAGGCCGGCGCCGATCTGCGTTGCCAGGCGAATGCGCTGGGCCTCGCCTCCGGAAAGCGTCGCCGAGGCACGATCGAGGGTCAGATAGTCGAGTCCGACATCGACCAGAAAACGCAAGCGCTCCAGGATTTCCTTGACGATGCGCCCACCGATAAATTGTTGGCGCTCGGTAAGCTCCAAGCCCTCAAAAAACTCGAGCGACTCGCGGCACGATAGGCAGCAGACCTCGTAAATGGACTTACCGCCTACGGTAACGGCGAGCATCTCGGGGCGCAGACGAGCACCATGGCAACTCGAGCACGGCTCCTCGCGGATGTACTTCTCCAAGCGCGCCTTGGTGTTCTCATTCGTCGTCTCGGTATAGCGCTCGTACAGGATATTGCGCACGCCCGAAAACTTGGTGTCCCACTGGCTGCGGCGCCCATCGAGCTTTTGATAGTCGACCGAAATCTTCTGGTCGCCCATGCCGTCTAAAAACGCGCGACGCACCCGCGGAGGCAGATCCTCCCACGGCGTATCGACGCTCACCTTAAAGTGTTTGCAGACCGCAGCGAAAATCTGCGGATAGTAGTTAGAGTTGCCAAACAGGCTGCCAAAAACCCCGTCGGCGATCGACTTCGAGGGGTCTTCGATTAGGGCCTCGGCATCGACCGTCTTCTTAAAGCCCAGGCCATCGCACTCTGGGCACGCGCCATAGGGCGCGTTGAACGAGAAATCACGCGGCTGCAGGTCATCGATGGAGTGTCCATGCTCCGGGCACGCTAACGCCAGCGAATACTCCAGCAACTCGCCTTCGGTCCCCTCGGGAGCGTCGCGGTCGGGCAGCAAGTATACGTTCACATTGCCGTGCGCCAGCGCAGTCGCCTGTTCAACGGACTCGGCAATACGGCCCAGCGAGTTCTCACGGATCACGATGCGGTCGACCACGACCTCGATATCGTGCTTGAATTTCTTATCCAAATCGATAGGGTCATCAAGCGAGCGAACCTCGCCGTCGACACGCACGCGGCTAAAGCCCTCGGCGCGAAGGTCCTCAAACAGCTTGGCGTACTCGCCTTTTCGCCCGCGCACTACCGGTGCCAGCACAAACGCGCGGCGGCCCTCCCCCGCCGCCAAGACCTTGTCGGCAACCTGGTCGGTCGTCTGGCGCTCAATGACACGGCCGCATTCGGGACAGTGCGGGGTGCCCACACGGGCGAACAGCAGGCGCAGATAGTCATAAATCTCGGTTACGGTGCCAACCGTCGAGCGAGGGTTTTTAGACGTCGTCTTTTGGTCGATCGACACCGCCGGCGAAAGGCCGTCGATTGAATCCAAGTCGGGTTTGTCCATCTGTCCCAAGAACTGGCGCGCATAGCTCGAAAGACTCTCGACGTATCGACGCTGGCCCTCGGCATAGATAGTGTCAAATGCCAGCGAACTCTTGCCCGAGCCAGAAAGACCGGTAATGACCACGAGTTGGTCACGCGGAATGGAAACATCGATATCACGGAGGTTGTGCTCACGGGCGCCGCGAATAACGATAGAAGAATCAGACATGGAAGCTCCTTGCCTCCTATTGCATCGAATCATACTGCCGATGAGTTTAGCGCACTCGACGCGCACAGATGTTCGTAATACAAGATTCGCAGACCTTTAGCTTTGCGTATCGGGTGCTTTGTTTCTCGAAATGCCGTGGAAAGGTTACAGTAATCTAATACTGAACTTAATTTGCTGTACCAGAGGAACGTCCATGACCGAAGATATCCCCCTTGAAATCACTTCGAGCGACATGGCCAATCTGCCCATATTCATCGCCGTCCTTATCGTGGCCGCCGTCGTCGTGCGCGTGTATTTTTCAATCAAACGCAACGAAAAGCCACCCATTGCCCGCGTCTTTTGGTGCGCGACGCTCCTCGTCCCGCTCGGCGTGGTAGCTGCATGGATTACGAATCAATTGCTCGTAAATGAGGGCAGCTCCCTATGGATCCTTTCTTATTCGGCGCTCGGTGCTGTCGCCGTCATGCTTCTTGTCGAGCCCTTGGTTTCGGGACTTATCGACCAAACCGACCTTGCGACGGGAACGGTTGCCTGTATTTGCCGTGACATCCTTGTCATCGCCGCTGTTTCAGCGCTCTCGTTCGTTTCACTCGAAATTGCCTGCAACGAAACGTTCTATCGCATTCCCGCCAACTCATTCGGGTTTTCCGTCGGGCTGCTCGCGACGGTTCTGCTCTCCCTTTATTTGCTGGGACAGCGTCATGGAGGCGTCATGGCTCTCGTGCCCGTCGTCTGCTGCATCCTTGGCATTGCCGAGCACTTCGTCATAACGTTTAAAGGCGAAGCCATCCTGCCAAGCGATATCTTGGCCCTTGGCACCGCAATGGAAGTCAGCGAGGGATACGAGTTTACCTTTACCGCCGGAATCGTAACCTCTCTCGCCCTGCTGGAGATTTCCCTGGGGCTTCTTTCGCTCATCCGACCGCGAAAGCTCCGTACGCCCACCCATGTCTTCCCCGCTATCGCCGCTAACCTCTGTGCTTTTCTGCTCGTGACCGTTGTGGGGCTCTCAGGCTTTTCCAACATCGACTTGGAGCAGGCGCTGGATTTTGGATTTGACCGTTGGCAGCCCATCACCACGTATGCGTCTCAGGGTTTTATCACTTCGTTCACCGAAATGGTCAACGAGTTGCCCATTGAGAAGCCCGAAGACTATACGCCCGATGAGGCGCAGAGCATCGAGCAGGAGCTCGCCGCCGTCTACGACAGCACATATGGCTCGAGCGAACAGCGCGCGGCGGCCGTTGCCCAGTTCAATGAAATCAAGCCGACGATTGTTGCCGTCATGAACGAGAGTTTTAGCGACCTTTCGTGCTTTGAGCAGCTCCAGGCGGCCGGGTACTCCGGCCCCGCATTCTACAACTCGCTTCCCGACACACTTGTTCGCGGCACCATGCTCGCTTCGGTCGCCGGTGGCGGAACGGCGAACTCCGAATTCGAATTTTTGACCGGAGCGACAACGGCCTTTGTCGGATTAGGCAAGATCCCCTATCAGCTGTATCAGATGAATGGCGTAAACAGCCTGGCAAAGGACCTTAAAGAGCTTGGGTATACCACTACCGCTATGCACCCGCAAAACCCCGTCAACTACCATCGAGATAAAATCTATCAGCAGCTGGGCTTTGGAGACTTTCTTTCAATCGGCGATTTCGAAGGTGCGCCCTATTACCATGCCGGCGTATGCGACTACGCCACCTACGACAAGATACTCGACCTGCTTAGAACCGACGAAGCGCCGCAGTTCATCTTTGACGTCACGATGCAAAATCACGGCGGCTACGACTATGGCACCGTTCCCGCCGAAGAGCTGACAAACTATTGGGTCGAGGGAGCCAGCGAAGGCGCCAACAGCGCGCTCAACACCTATCTCACCTGCATCAACGCATCCGACCGGGACCTCGAGTACTTTATCAACGAGCTCCGCAACATCGGCAGACCGGTTGTTCTTGTCTTTTTTGGCGACCATCAGCCGAGCGCCGCAACGACTCTCAACGACGAGCTGTACCCTCAGGAAGATACGGCAAGCCACGCTTTCCGTATCTATCAGTCGACATATCTCGTCTGGGCTAACTATGAGATCGCCGGCAATACCGAGCTCAACGTCTACGACACCGTCGGGGCAAACGAGATTGCAGCCATTACCCTTAATAAGATCGGCGCCCCGCTCACCAATTACCAAAAGGCCCTGCTTGCGACAAGGTCAGATGTGCCCACCATCAATGTCGCCGGCTATCTCGGTGCCGACGGGCTGCGCTACGACTTGGAATCGGAAGACAGCCCCTACGCCTCGACGATCGACAAGCTGCAGCGCATGCAATACCTCGAGTTCGCCAGCAAAGTTCAGTAAGCCCGCCCATTCGCTTGGGCCCATCGTATTGCAAGCACGCTCGGCCCAAACGCATCGCAAATGACTCCCGCTCGCAAACGAGGGTACAATGACGCTCGTGTCACATCGCGGGGCCCCGGCCCCAGCATATACAAAGGAGTCATACATGGGTTGCGAACACGCACAGGCCGCCGGCGGACAAACGTCGCCGTCGCAATTTGAGGAGAACACGCTGTCCGAGGTCAAGCGCGTCATCGCCGTGCTTTCCGGCAAGGGCGGTGTCGGCAAGTCATTTGTCACCGGTGCCATCGCCACCGAGCTTGCCCGTCACGGCCACAAGGTCGGCGTCCTCGATGCCGACATCACCGGTCCCTCTATCCCCAAGATGTTCGGTATGAGTGGACGCCACGTCCATGCCCTTGGCAACCTTATGCTGCCCGAAATCTCCGAGCACGGCGTCAAGGTCATGAGCTCCAACCTGCTGCTCCAAAACGAGACCGACCCCGTCCTTTGGCGCGGTCCGGTCATCGCAGGCGCCATTAGGCAGTTCTGGAGCGAGACCTCGTGGGGCCCCATCGACTACCTGCTGGTCGACATGCCTCCGGGAACAGGCGACGTCGCGCTCACCGTCTTCCAGTCGCTGCCGGTCGACGGCATCGTCATCGTCACGAGCCCGCAGGATCTGGTCTCGATGATCGTCGCCAAGGCGGTCAACATGGCCGAGAAGATGAACGTCCCCATTCTGGGCATTGTCGAGAACATGAGCTATATTGAGTGCCCCGACTGCGGCAAGAAGATCGAGGTCTTTGGCAAGAGCAAGCTCCCCGAGGTCGCAGAGCGCTATAACCTCGACATCTTGGGCCAGCTTCCCATTAATCCGGCACTCGCCGAGGCCTGCGATAAGGGCGAGGTCGAGACCGCGCTGCCCGATGGCATGTTGCCCAAGGCGGTCTCTGCCGTCGAGGCTATTACCCCGCACGAGACCGACGAGGCCTAAGTGAACGCGAGCGCCCTCTATGACGTCTTGGTAATCGGCGGCGGGGCTTCAGGCCTCGCCGCCGCCATTACGGCCGCACGCGCTGGCAAAAGCGTCTGCATCGTTGAGCGCGATGTCGCCTGCGGCCTTAAGCTCCTTGCGACCGGTAACGGCCGCTGCAACCTCTCCAACGAATCGATCGATCCTCAGCGGTATAACCACCCAGCATTCGTCACATCCGTCATGGGCCCCCAGCCCGAACAAGAGCTTATGGGTTTCTTCTCCTCGCTGGGCATCATGACAACCTCCGAGGAAGGCCGGCTGTACCCGCGCTCCCTTCGCGCCGAATCGGTGCGCGACGCGCTTCTCAGCGTTTGCGACCGCCTAGGTATCACCTTAATCTGCGGAGCCAACGTTGCCTCGGCGCACAAAGCTTCCGAAGGCTGGGCACTCCAAATAGACCGTCCAGCGCGGGCACTCAAGGCAAAAAAGCACGACGACCGAAAATCGGAGCTCCGCTCGCTTCGGAAAGCGCTCGCCGATGTCCCTCGCAAGAACGAGGCCCTGCAGGCACATGCCGTAATTATCGCCACGGGCGGCAACCCCACCGGTATCGCCGATACGTTTAGCCTCCCCCTCACTTCACTGCGCCCCATCCTCTGCCCCGTATCGGCAACGGTCGTTGGCGATCGGGCGGCATTCAAGACGTTGGATGGCCTGCGCGTCCGTGCCCGCTTGACGCTCGCCCGCAATCATAATGAGCTCTGGCACGAAGACGGTGAAGTGCTGTTTCGAACCTTCGGTATCTCGGGTGTCGCTGTCTTCAACCTCTCTCGTCGTATCCAGCACGGCGATACGATCCTGCTCGACGTTTTCCCCGACCTCTCCAAAGACGAGCTGCTCGATACGCTCAACCGACGCGTTGAACTGCTCGGCCGCTTTTCACCCCGCGATCCCCGTTGGCTCGACGGCATGCTCGCCCCGCAACTCTCCCGCGTCGTCTGCACAGCGTTCGAGCAGTGCCATCCAGGCTCCAACGATGTCATCCACCTGGTCTCGATCCTCAAACACTTTAAGTTGCTCGTCGAGGGAACAGCCGAGGAGCGCTCAGCACAGGTCACGCGTGGTGGCATATTTGTCGAGAGCATCTCAACACCCAGCCTACGCGCGCGCAGCGTTGTCGACGCCCCGCTTTACGTCTGCGGTGAAGCGCTCGACATCGACGCCGATTGCGGAGGCTTTAACCTTGCGTGGGCCTGGATCTCGGGCATTCGCGCTGCAAGCAGCCTGTAGCCGCGCAGTCTATAATCAAAAACGCATTCGGGCCGTCTGGGATACCGGACGGCCTCTTTCTTGCCTCTAAGGAGACCTCGATGATTGAAATCACCCAAGTCAACGCGTCGCTCGATGAAGCCGGCGATGAAAATGCCTGTCTCATTGTTGGCAAGCGAGTCGCCAAGTGCGTCCTACGTTGCAAGGACTCCGAGATCAAGTCCATCGAGCTCCACCGCAAGTCAATCGACGCTCGCAAAAAACGAGACGTCCATTTTATCCTGAGCTTTCGTGTTGAGCTGACTAGTCCCCACCTCGAGCGAGAAGCGATCGACAGCGTTGCCGAGCGTGACCGCTCGCGCGTACGCGCGATAGAAGACTATGAGCCTTCATTCCCCTCCCCCGCCTCCGACGCACCTCAAGAACGCCCTGTCGTTGTCGGCGCCGGATGCGCCGGCCTTTTCGCTGCGCTTACGCTCGCCGAAGCAGGTCTTAAGCCCTTGCTCATCGAGCGCGGCGACCCGGCATTTCGCCGCTCGCGGGCGATCGACCTCTTTCTAAAGGAGCGCATCCTCGACCCCGAGAGCAATATCCAGTTTGGTCTGGGCGGCGCGGGGACCTTCTCGGACGGCAAGCTCAATACGGGAACAAAAAATCCCGCCCATCGTCTTATCCTCGAAACCTTCGTCGAGGCGGGTGCGCCCCGCGATATTCTGTGGGATGCCAAGCCGCACATTGGCTCCGACATCCTTCCCAAGGTTGTCACCGCTATATCCCAGCGCATCGAGCAGCTCGGAGGTGTCGTCCGTTATCGAACGAAGCTCGTCGACATTCGCATCGACGCGTCTGGCGCCATCACCGGCATTGATGTCCAATCGTCCCAAGACGCCGCTTACGAGTCAATCGAGACAAAGCACCTCATCCTCGCCTGCGGGCATTCTGCTCGCGATATTTTTGAGCTCCTTAAGGACCACAACGTGGCCCTCGCACAAAAGACCTTTGCCATGGGCGTTCGCATCGAGCATCCGCAACGCGACATCGACCGAGCCCAATATGGAGCCTCGGCGGGACATCCAGCGCTCGGGGCAGCCCCCTACAAACTTGTTGCCCATCTTCCCAACGGCCGCAGCGTGTTCTCGTTTTGTATGTGCCCCGGCGGACAGGTTGTTGCCGCCTCTTCAGAACCGTGCCATCTGTGCGTCAACGGGGCCAGTCTCAATGCCCGCGACGGACGCAACGCAAATGCCGCCCTGCTCGTTAACGTCACGCCTGAGGACCTTCCCAACAATGACCCGCTCGCCGGCATCGAGCTCCAGCGTGCCTGCGAGGCGGCCGCCTATCGCCTGGGCGGTTCCAACTGGAACGCACCAGCACAGCTTGTCGGAGATTTCCTCGCAGGACGCGCCAGTAAGGCGCCCGGAAAGGTAAAGCCCACCTATCCGCTCGGTGTGACCTGGACGGCAATTGACGAAGCCCTGCCGCAGCATATCATCGAGTCGCTCCGCCTGGGACTTCCCCTACTCGGAAAAAAGCTACGCGGCTACGACTGCCCCGATGCCGTTCTTACCGGCGTGGAGACTCGTTCGAGCTCACCGGTCACTGTCACCCGAGACCGAACGTGCCATGCCGTGTCGACCCCGGGCCTCTACCCTTGTGGTGAGGGAGCTGGATATGCCGGCGGCATCATGAGCGCGGCCACCGACGGCATCCGTTGTGCCGAAGCCCTGATCGCAGACCTCTAACGCACGAATTCCAGCGCGCAAAAGACACAGGCCCCAAGCTCCACAGGGAACTCGGGGCCTGTTCACTATTTCTTAAACCGTGCACCCTGGCGTTTTCTGCCCGATGCGAACGTGGAACCCTTGCGGGCCTGCGAACGTAAGCGCTCGATCGTCTCGTCCTCAGACGCACCCTCGAGCATCGCCCGAATCTGAACGACGGCATCGCGCAGGCGCGCCGCCTCCTCAAAGTCCATGGCGGCAGAAGCGTTACGCATATCCTCTTCCATGGTTTCGACGATCCGCACGAGCTCGTCATGCGGCAGTTCTTCCAACTGCTCCGCAAGTGTCTGCTCGGGCGCCACCGTTTCCGGCACGCCACCCTCGCCCAACTCATCGGGCGTATAGAATGCGCCATGGCCGAGAGAGTCGCCCTTCGAGCGTCCCTTGGAACCCACGGTTTTTTCGGCCTCGGCAATAAAACTTGAGATGTCGTTGATGGCCTTGCGCACCGTCTTGGGCACAATGCCATGCTCTTCGTTATATGCCATCTGAATCTCGCGACGGCGCTGCGTCTCCTCGATGGCCTCTTTCATCGAATCGGTCACAACGTCTGCATACATGATGACTTCGCCATCGGCGTTACGGGCCGCGCGGCCAATCGTCTGAATCAGCGAACGGCGGTTGCGCAAGAAGCCTTCCTTATCGGCATCGAGAATTGCCACCAGTGAGACCTCGGGGAGATCCAAGCCCTCGCGAAGCAGGTTGATGCCAACGAGAACATCAATCTTTCCCTCGCGCAGCGTTCGCAGGATCTCGACACGGTCCATCGTCGCTGTATCGGAGTGCATGTAATTGACCTTAATGCCGGCATCAAGCAGATGGTCGGTCAGATCCTCGGCCATGCGCTTGGTGAGCGTGGTCACCAGTACGCGCTCCTTGCGGGCAACGCGCTCGCGAATCTCGTCCTCAAGATCGTCAATCTGCCCACGAACCGGACGCACATCGATCTTGGGGTCGAGCAGACCGGTCGGACGAATAATCTGCTCCACGTCGTTTTGGCTCACCCGCAGCTCGTAGTCGCCCGGTGTGGCCGAAACATAGATAAACTGGGGTATCCTTGCCTCAAACTCATCGAAGCGAAGCGGACGGTTGTCGAGCGCCGAGGGCAGGCGAAAACCATGCTCCACCAGGGTCACTTTACGCGATCGGTCGCCTTCGTGCATACCGCGAATCTGCGGCACCGTCACATGGCTCTCGTCGATGATGCAGAGCATGTCCTTGGGAAAGTAGTCAATCAAGGTAAACGGCGGCTCACCCGGCTTACGCCCGTCCAGATGACGCGAGTAGTTCTCGATGCCGTTGCAAAAGCCCATCGTTTCGAGCATCTCGAGATCATAGTCGGTGCGCTGCTGCAGACGCTGTGCCTCGAGCAACTTATCAGTCGCCTTGAGCTCGGCCACACGCTTCTCGCACTCTTCACTGATTGATTTCAGAGCGGCCTTGACCTTTGGCTTCTCGGTCACGTAATGCGAGGCCGGCCACACGGGAATTGCTTCGTACTCACGCAGCATTTCACCGGTGACCTCATCGATCTCGGCTATCAGTTCAACCTCGTCACCAAAGAACTCAAACCGCAACGGATGCTCGGCATAAGGCGGATACACGTCGACGACATCACCGCGCACGCGGAACGTGCCGCGCGCCAGGTCATAGTCATTGCGATCATATTGAATGTCGATAAGCGCATGGATAAAGTCATCGCGCTCGAGCGGCACCTTCTTGTCGACGTTTGGAGCCAGACCCGCATAGTCCTCAGGAGAGCCAATGCCATAGATACACGAGACCGATGCGACAACGATCACATCGCGTCGAGATAGCAGCGATGCGGTCGCCTGATGGCGCAGCATCTCGACCTCTTCGTTAATCGAGGAGTCTTTCTCGATATATGTATCGCTTTGCGGCACATACGCCTCGGGCTGATAGTAGTCGTAGTACGAGACAAAGTAGACCACAGCGTTGTTGGGAAAGAACTCTTTGAGCTCGCTCGCAAGCTGAGCGGCGAGCGTTTTATTGGGAGCCATGACCAGCGTCGGCTTCCCCAGGGCCTCAATAGTCTTAGCCATCGTGAAGGTCTTGCCCGAACCAGTCACGCCCAGCAAAACCTGATAGCGATCTCCGTCCCTCACACCCTGCACAAGCGACTCAATGGCCTTAGGCTGAGAACCTGCAGGCTCATAGGGAGAAACGACTTCAAACGGCACCTCAGCGCCCTCAACGCCAAAGCGCTTAAGTTCACCGCCAACGCGTTCTACTTCAAATTCCGCCATAGATACTCCTAACTCATATATCTGCAGTATACGCAGGCGGCAGGCATAGTCCTATACGAACCGATCGGGATAGAGGGTCTTATAGCGAACCCAGGCATTATTGACACGAATCAGATAAGCCTGAGTTTCAGGGAAGGTAATCGCATTATGGAGTGACGTGTTCTGCTGCGCCCATCCGTCGACATTGCCCATACCGGCGTTATAGGCGGCAATAGCGCTATCCGTCGACCCGTTGAAGTACGTTATGAGATACGAGAGGTACGCGCAGCCAAACTCGATATTCGTAGCCGGATCGTTAAGGTTGTCGGCCGAATACTCCCCACCGTCGACAAGACCCTTGGCGATCATATCCTGGGCAGTCTCGGGCATCAGCTGCATCAATCCCTGAGCACCCTGATTCGACTCAGCCTCGGGATCCCAATTCGATTCCGACTTAATGACAGCGCACACCAGATACGGATCCAGATTATGCGAAATACTCGATTGCTTTACATACGCCTCGTAGTCAATGGGATACAGCGGCTTAAAGAAAGCCGCGGGAGCACACGAGTAAACGAATGAGATAAGGCCGAAGGCAAAAACGGCAGCCAGCGGAATAAGGCGATACCACGCAAAGAAACGTGTCTTAGGCATCGGCATCCTCCTTATTCGCAGTGTCTATAAACCCATGGCATGCAAGCCATGAGTCAAGCTGCTTAAAGAGCGAATTATCGCCTGCGGCATTATCAATCACCGTTGTAGCGAGATTGCACAGCGCAGACTCATCGGGCTGGCAAGCAGAACGGGCATCGAAATCAGATGGCTCCATGCCACGCTGAATAGCACGCTCGCGACGAACTGACAAAGGGGCGCTGATGACCAGAATTTCATCAGCCAAGCCAAATGCATCCTCAAAACCAGTCGGAGCAGAAACCTCGACCACCGCAAAGGGATAACGGGGGGACGAAACCGTGCAGCAAACCGGATCAAGAATCCTCAGTGACAGCTGCTCAATGAGAACGGGGTGCACAATGCTATTGAGCCTCGCGACCGCATCAGGAGAAACAAAAGCTCGAGAAGCGAGTATGTTACGGCGAACGCCGCCCTCCTCGTCCAAAATATCCCAGCCAAATTCTTCCGCGAGGGCATTGACGATATCGGAGCCTGGCACATACAGTGATTTGGCAAGTTCGTCCAGATCGATGAGCATGGCGCCATGAGATTCGAGATAGCGGCAGGCAGTCGACTTACCCGAAGCAATATTGCCCAAGACAAAAACGGTAAACATCAAGTCCTCCCTAACGCCAATGGGAGTTATTATCGCGCAAATACAAAAGAAGGACTCAAAATACAGCCAAACAGTAAGACAAGCTAAAAGAAGGCGAGTTCTTGTATTACAGCTCTCTATAAAACGCAAAAAAGGGGGAGGCCGCGAGCCCCCCCCCTTCTTCAATCTCGATGACGGCTCGGTGCCGTCCACCGGTCAGCGGCGCCCTGGCCTCCCACGGGCTGACCCCGCAGTACTCTCGGCGCGATGGGGCTTAGCTTCCGGGTTCGGAACGGGACCGGGCGTGCCCCCCATGCTCTGGCCGCTGCCCGGTGGGCGGCGCCCACCGTTACGGTGTCCTGGGTCTCATCTACGTGCCCTGGGGGCCGCATGGCGTATAGGAAAGGGAACTGACTCGGGGCATCCTCGTGCCCGGACCGCGCGCA